>NZ_CDHP01000073.1:0-126320 GCF_900002895.1 Ercella succinigenes
TAAAGTGGTACGCGAGCTGGGTTCAGAACGTCGTGAGACAGTTCGGTCCCTATCTATCGCGGGCGTAGGAAATTTGAGAGGAGCTGTCCCTAGTACGAGAGGACCGGGATGGACAAACCTATGGTGTACCAGTTGTCACGCCAGTGGCATAGCTGGGTAGCTACGTTTGGAAGGGATAAACGCTGAAAGCATCTAAGTGTGAAGCCCACCTCAAGATGAGATTTCCCACAGTAATGGTAAGACCCCAGGTAGACTACCTGGTTGATAGGCCGGAAGTGTAAGTGCAGTAATGTATGTAGCGGACCGGTACTAACAGGTCGAGGACTTGACCACAAGTTTTTTAGGTTCAAACTAGTTTGTTCCTGATACCAGATTTTGTTCCGATTTATATTTTTGCTCGGATTCTTTGTTTTATCTTTTTCTTATTCTCTTTCCCTTGTGCAGTCTTGAGGGTGTATTTATTCCCTCTACCACTTCCGGTGGATATTACCAAGAGGTCACACCTGTTCCCATCCCGAACACAGAAGTTAAGCTCTTGTGTGCCGACAATACTTGGCTGGAGACGGCTCGGGAAGATAGGTCTCTGCCGGATTCATATTCCTCAATAGCTCAGTTGGTAGAGCATGCGGCTGTTAACCGCAGGGTCGTTGGTTCGAGTCCAACTTGAGGAGCCAGATCAGCACCTTAGTTTTTGCTAAGGTGCTTTTTTGTAATAGGAGCGGCTGATTTCTCAACTTGCTCTTTTACTCCGGGTGACTGTTTTTCACCTTATGATGTATGCCTTATTAGAAGGCATAAAATTTTTGGGAGGTTTTCAAATGAAAAAAAGAACACACTATCTTACACTTGCAGCTGTAATCGCTGCTGCTTACGTCGTATTGACACTGCCTTTTGCTCAATTTAGCTTCGGCATAGTCCAATTCAGATTGGCAGAAGCAATGACTGTGATTGCTGCTTTAACACCTGCAGCGATTCCTGGGCTTACTATTGGCTGTCTGCTGGCTAATCTGCTTAATCCAAATAATTTGGGTCCTGTAGATATTTTTGGTGGTAGTATGGCAACCCTTATTTCTGCAGTAATGACGTGGAAGATTTCTGTTTATTTTAGGCAACAAGCAGCAAATTTGAATAAGTATAGCGAAAATTCTATTTCTAATTTGAATTTTATTAAAAAAATTATTACAATTACACCTGCGGTTGCCATTAATGCTCTTGTTGTTGGCACATATTTGCCGTTTCTTTTGCTTGACGATTCTTCAGCCGCTATTACTTTAGGAACTGTTATTCTTAGTATCTTATCTATATTGTTATGTGAAGCTGTCGTAGTATATCTTATAGGATTTCCTTTGATGATCGGTCTTGCGCGCACCAATATTTTAAACAGACACATAAAATAATAAATCCAATGCTATTAATACAAAGTATGTATAAATGCAAACTGTCCAGGAGGGAAATATGTCACATTATTATGATCAAAACCCTGATGTTGAGCATAAATTTAGAATAGTAAAAGCTAGATTTTCAGGTTTGGATTTTGAATTTGAAACCGATAGTGGTGTATTTTCTCAAAAACAAATTGATTATGGAACCAATCTTATGCTTGAAACTGTTATTGAGCAGGAGGGAAAAGTAAAAGGCAGATTGCTGGATTTAGGCTGTGGATATGGAGTGGCTGGAATTGTAATGAAAAGAATTTCTCCATCCTTGGACGTTGTTATGTGCGATGTAAATCAGAGAGCACTTTCTTTAGCCAGAAGAAATGCAAAATTGAATCATACTCAGTTTGTTGATATAAAAAAGTCTGACGGTCTTGCGGAAATCGAAGGCAGTTTTGATTTGATTTTGACTAATCCACCAATTAGGGCTGGCAAAAATACAGTTTTTAGATTTTTTGAAGAATCCTTTCGATCTTTGAATAATAATGGCAAATTATACGTCGTAATACAAAAAAAGCAGGGTGCACCGTCAGCAAAAATTAAATTAGAATCATTATTTGGTAACTGTAAAGTTATTAACAGGTCTTCTGGTTATTGGATTTTACAGTCGCAGAAGTGATATAATCCCAATTGTTATGTTTATATTATTTTAGAAAGGTGTGAGTCAATTGGCTTCATGTGATTCTTGTGCTAGTAAACAGGGTTGTGCTTCTGCTAAAGATGGAGGTAGCTGTTCGGATAATGAACAGGTAAATAATAATTTTCCCGTTAAGGAAGAGCCGCATACTTTAGCAGATATTAAATCAGTAGTAGGTGTATGTAGTGGAAAAGGTGGAGTTGGAAAATCAATGGTAACTTCACTGCTGGCGAGAAATCTTGCTGCAAAAGGCTATACTGTTGGTATTTTGGATGCTGATATAACAGGCCCATCAATTCCGGTTGCTTTTGGAATGAAAGGAACTTTAAAGGGGCAGGAGGATGGCATTTTCCCTGCACAGACACATAAAGGAATACAGATTGTTTCTGTTAATTTGCTGTTGGAAAATCCGGAAGCTCCTGTTTTATGGCGCGGTCCTGTTATTTCAGGAGTTGTTAAGCAGTTCTGGACCGACGTTATCTGGGATGGTCTTGATGTACTTTTAATTGATATGCCTCCCGGCACAGGGGATGTCCCATTGACTGTATTTCAGTCCATACCTCTTGATGGACTGCTGATAGTTTCAACACCTCAGGATCTTGTTTCTATGGTTGTAAAAAAGGCAAGAAATATGGCTTTGATGATGGGCGTTAAAATAACAGGTTTTGTCGAAAATATGAGTTACGTTAAATGTCCTGATTGTGAGGATAAAATTGAAATTTTTGGTGCAGGCAAAACTCAGGCTGCGGCAGACGAAATGAATGTGCCTTTATTTGACAAAGTGCCTATTGATCCTAAACTTACCGAAAGTATTGACTCAGGTAAATTAGAAGATTTTGAAAATGAGTATCTTACAAATACCGTAGAAATGATTGAAAAGATAATTAGGGAAAAGTGAGAAAAGTGAAAAAGGAGAAAATAATAAAAACCGTATCTTTAACATTGGCCTTAGGCTTACTTCTATTATCTTCTATGACTTCCTGTAATAAAAAAGATGAAGCCATTGGAGCAGAGAATTACTCCGCAACAGCAGCTGTTATAAGCTATGAACAATTAGAGGATGAATTTGATGGCATAATATACAGAGAGCTTTTAAATTTTTCCAGACTTATAGCCAAAGCAGATAATCCTTTACTTGTTGTTTTTTATAATCCGCAATCAGAATTAAATACTCTCATTATCCCGTTGCTGGAGGAATTGGCAATTGAATACCATGGCAAATTGCAAATACTATGGATAGATGCCAATGCGGAGAAAAAATTGTCTGAGGATTTTGGTGTTGACCAGCTGCCTCAATTTACTATAGTTGAGAATGCTGTCATGAAGAGATCTTTGATAGGTTTTTCTGATCAGGGAAGTTCGGAGCTATATGAATTGATTTCTTCTTATGTAGATTAGACATACGCTAAATTATGTAATCCTTTTTCTGATACAGATTGTTTTCGTTCAAAAAAAGCGTAAATATATATCTCTTTAATGGCAGGCGAATAAAAAAGCTTGCCATTTTATTTAGCCTTTTGTTACAGTTATAATGGTGTAATAAATACAAGTGTCGTACATAAAAAGAGTTGATTCTGTTTTTTTGTTATATAGAAAACAGAAATTCTGAGGGAGGCTTTTTCATGGAAGATTTTATTCGCGAAATAGGTGAAAGACTCAAAGGAATGCGTGATGTGCTGAATCTGTCTGTGTCAGATATGGCTGCAGCAACTGATTTAAGTGAGCATGAGTACATTGAGATGGAGGCTGGTAAAAAAGATTTTAGTTTTACTTTCCTTTATAAAGCTGCTAACCGCTTTGGTATTGATCTTACAGATCTGCTAACTGGGGAGTCACCTCATCTTAGTGGATATGCTTTAGTAAGAAGTGGTGAAGGACTACCTATAGAACGTAGAAAAGGATTTAAATATCTGAATTTAGCTTATACCTTCAAGGATAGGTTGGCGGAGCCGTTTATTGTTACAGCTCCTTATGAAACAAATGCAGAAACTTGTGAGCTTTCTATGAGCAGTCATTCCGGGCAGGAAATGGATTTCATTATTTCCGGCAGTCTTAGAATAAAAATTGGTGAACATGAAGAAATTCTGCATGCAGGAGATTCCATTTACTATGATGCCGATAAACCACATGGCATGGTGGCAATAGGAGGTAATCCCTGTAAATTTTTGGCTGTTGTTATGGGTGGATGTGCTAATCAATACTAATAAGGAGTATAGGCTAAATGTTGAATATAAATAAAGAGTATATTGTTGAAAAAACTGATTCTCAGGGAATAATACAGGAATATAGTCTAAAAGTTCCTGAAAAATTTAATTTTGCTTATGATGTTATTGATAGAATTGCTGCTATAGAACCAGATAGAAGAGCAATGTTCTGGTGCAATGAAGAAGGAGAAGAGCATACCTTTTCTTTTTTGGATATGAAAGAAAAAAGTGATGCTTGTGCATCGTTTTTTCAGCAGCAGGGCATAAATAAGGGTGACAAAGTTGTTCTTATATTAAAAAGGCATTATCAGTTCTGGTTTGCTATTCTTGCTTTACACAAAATAGGTGCTGTAGCTATTCCGGCTACAAACCAGCTTCAAGTTAAAGATCTGGTATATAGATTTGATGCGGCAGATGTTAGTGCTATTGTTTGTACATCTGACGGTGATATCAGTGAGCTTGTGGACCAGGCAGAAGTAGAATCCGGCCGTAAGCTTACAAAAATAATGGTAAAATCAGAGCGCGAAGGTTGGTCTTCTTTTGAAAAAGGTTTAGAAAATTCCCCTGGATTTGTTCCTCCAACAGGGGATAAAGCACCTTCAAACAATGATATGATGTTATTATATTTTACTTCCGGTACAACAGGTATGCCTAAAATGGTTACTCATGACTTTACGTATCCTATTGGACATATACCTACTGCCAAGTATTGGCATAAAGTAGATCCAGATGGCTTACATCTGACAGTGTCAGAAACTGGCTGGGCGAAGTCTGTTTGGGGTAAACTTTATGGACAATGGCTGATGGAAGCTGGAATTTATGTCTTTGATATGGAACGTTTTGTTCCTTCTGTACTTTTGGGAAAAATTCAGAAAGATAGAATAACAACTTTTTGTGCGCCGCCAACGATTTATCGTTTTCTAATAAAGGAAGATTTATCTAAATATGATCTGTCAAGCCTTCAGCATTGCACAATAGCTGGAGAAGCTCTTAATCCTGAAGTTTATGAGCAATTCCTCAAGGCTACAGGATTAGAATTGAAAGAGGGATATGGACAGACAGAAATGACTTTGGCAGTTGTTACTAATTATTGGATGAAAACCAAACCGGGTTCTATGGGTAAACCTTCTCCTGTTTATCATATTCAATTGCTTGACGATGCAGGTCAACCCGTAAAAGCTGGTCAGTCAGGAGAAATTTGTGTTTATACAGGTTCAGGCAAGGGTGAAAATATGCCTGGTATGTTCAGTGGATATCATAAGGATCAGGATCTTACCAATAAGGTATGGTATGACGGTTTTTATCATACAGGAGATCTTGCTTGGCAGGATGAAGATGGCTATTTATGGTTTGTAGGCAGAACTGATGACATAATAAAGAGTTCTGGCTACAGAATAGGACCATTTGAGGTTGAGAGTGTTTTGATGGAACATCCGGCTGTTATGGAGTGTGCAATAACAGGAGCACCGGATCCGGTCAGAGGACAGGTGGTAAAAGCAACTGTTGTTCTGGCAAAAGGATATGAGTCAAGTGAAGATTTGCGCAAAGAATTACAGGAATATGTAAAAACGCATACGGCTCCTTATAAGTATCCTAGGATTCTTGATTTTGTTACTGAACTGCCTAAAACTATAAGTGGTAAAATAAGAAGAGTTGAAATAAGACAAGGTAAAGAGCAGGAAGGTTAAGCAATTGTCATATATTTATATCAGTTCGATTGGTCAGGATAGTCATCGTTTTTGCGAAACTGATTCTCTTGATTGTGCTAATAGAAAACTTACTCTTGGCGGCGTTGAGCTGCCAGGAGAAGTTCCTATGTCAGGCAATAGTGATGCCGATGTCATACTTCATGCATTGACTAATGCTGTTTCAGGCATAACCGGTAATAATATACTTGGTGGTGAAGCTGATAAGCTATGTCTTGAAGATGGAATAACCGACAGCAGAGAATATCTCAAACTTGCTTTGCATGATCTTGGACAGTGGCAGCTTGTGCATATATCTATCAGTATTGAAGCCAAAAAACCAAAGTTAAAAAATTGGATTCCTCAAATACGTCAGTCGGTGGCAGATCTAACAGATCTTGATGTTTCTTCTGTCGGTCTGACCGCAACCTCAGGTGAAGGATTGACTGATTTTGGACTAGGCAAAGGAATGCAAGCCTTTTGTATCATTACAGTAAAAAAAGACGACTCATGACATTGTGAACTAAAAAGACTCTTTTGAATATGCTATAAAAGCTTCTGCTAGTATAAGATCTTCAGGAGTCGTTATTTTGATGTTTTTATAATCACCATACGATAACCAGGTTTTGTAGCCTGCTGCTTCCATAACTGCAAGATCATCGGTCACAAGTTGATTTTTTTCAGTAATTTCTAAATAGGCAGAAAAAAGTTCTGAATATACTCCCCCTTGAGGTGTCTGCATAGCCCATAAACAACTCCTGTCTAAAGTAGTATCAACCATGAAATCTTTTGCTGATTTGATAGTATCTTTAACAGGAACCGCAGCTCCACAGGTTCCTTTAAACTTAATTATAGCTGCTAAGCAGCGATTAATTATTTCGGTATTTACAAGACAACGTGCTCCGTCATGTATTAAGACTAAAGCTTCCTTTGAAGGCTTTTGAAATACGGAAAGATCTTTGAGCCCATTTAATACAGAGTGTTGTCTTGTTTCACCGCCTGTTGAAAAACCAATAAATTTTTTGAAATTATATTTATCAAAAAGTTCTTCCATTGAATTCAGATCTTCTCTGGAAACAATTACTCTAAAGCCATTAATTTTTTCCATTTGATCAAATATTAATGCTGTTCGAATTATGGTAGGCACTCCTTTTATTTTCAGAAATTGCTTATTTTTTCTGCTTCCCATCCTGCTGCCTGTGCCTGCTGCTGGAATTAGTACATATATTTCTTGCTCAGGTAAAAAATTCATCTTAAACCATCCTTCGTATTCATTAAGCAAAAATAATATCAAATGCTTCTTTTAAATTGTCTACATAATAAATCTTGAAATCGTCAGGCAGTGATGTGTTTTCAAGTTGCCGTTTATTTCCCGAAGGCAAAATTATACCAGAAAAGCCCATCCTGCTGGCTTCCATAGTCCTTTTGTCTGCCTGAGTAATTGATCGTATTTCACCTGTTAATCCTATTTCGCCGCATATAAGAATTCGATCTGGTACAGCTTTATCATTTACACTTGATAAAACTGCACTTAACATAGCAAGATCTGCAGCTGTTTCACTGATTTTCAAACCACCAATTACATTAATATAAGCATCAAAATTTTGAAACCCGATTTTCAAATATTTTTCGGCAACTGCCAGAAGCATATTAAGGCGGTTTCTATCATACCCCTGAGCCATTCTAAGCGGGAAATTATTACTCGTTTCATTAACAAGAGCCTGAATTTCCATAAGAAGTGGTCTTGTTCCTTCCAGACAGGCGGTTATAACAGATCCGGCAACCTTGATTGGCCTTCCCGCAAGCATTGCCATTGAAGCATTTTCAACACTTAACAGCCCTTTTTCTGTCATCTCAAACACACCCAGCTCATCAGTAGCACCAAATCTGTTTTTTACGGCTCGCAGCATTCTGTAGTTTTGCAGGTTTTCCCCTTCAAAATATAAAACGGTATCTACCATATGTTCTAAAACCCTTGGTCCGGCAATTGACCCATCTTTGGTAACATGCCCTACAAGGACTATCGTAGTCTGAAGCTGTTTGGCAATTCTTAGCAGCCCGGCAGTAACCTCCCTGACCTGACTAACACTTCCTGGCGCCGCACTGACAGTATCCGCATACATTGTTTGGATAGAGTCAATTATCGTTAAATCCGGTTTAAGTTTGCTGATTGCTTCTGCTATTGAAGAAAATTCAGTTGCAGCAAGTAATCTTATTCCTGGATTACCTGCACCTAATCTATCAGATCTCATTCTGATTTGTTGTAAGGATTCTTCACCTGAAATATACAAAGTTTTAGAGTTTTTTGGAGAAAGACCTGCCGTTTGCAGCAAAAGAGTAGATTTACCTGTGCCTGGATCTCCTCCTATAAGAACGAGTGAACCTTTGACCAGACCTCCTCCAAGAACCCTGTCAAGTTCCGACAAGCCTGTTGGTACGCGCAGGGTATCTATAGTATCTATATCCTCAACGGATTTAAGTCTTTTTTCTATGGTTTCATTATTTTCACTACCATCAGATATCCAGCTGCCTCGAGAGTTATTTTTGCTGTTTTTCTCGGTTTTGAGCTCTTCTCGCATTGTATTCCATGCACCGCAGCCAGGGCATTTTCCGAGCCAGCCACTTGTTTCATGTCCGCATTCAGTGCAAAAATAAGATGTTTTTGTTTTTGCCATGTTATCATTCCTCGTATAATTCTTTATATAGTCAGAAAATCACTACATCAAGATATCATAAAATAGTGATTTGCTTTTTTGGCTAAGAAGTTTATTCAATAATTATAACAATATAATTGTGCATAATGTATAAATACTTATCAAAAATTTTGCTTGAAAACCAAATGGTACTACCTTTATAATACAGATACAACTCAGTTGTATGTACAACTTGTAAATGTATTTTAGAGAGAAGGTGCTTGTTTTGCAGTCCCCTAAATATCAGTCTATACAAAATCATATACTTGATCTGATAAAAAGGGGAGAGCTTGTGCCGGGAGACAAGGCTCCTTCTGAGAATAAACTGGCTTTCGATTTTGGCATCAGCCGTCAGACTGCAAGACATGCTCTTACAGAACTGGTAGCCAAGGGTGTACTAATCAGAAAGCAGGGAAGTGGAACTTTTGTAAATAGCAATGCCCGCCGAATCGGAGTATGTATGACACATCTTGATACATATATTTTCCCAGACATAATAAAAGGAATAGATGAGAGTTTAGGTGAGAATAATATTTCCCTGGTTTTGACAGGAAGCAGAAATGACCTGCTGCAGGAAAAAAGCAGCATAGATTATCTTTTGTCTCAGAAACTGGACGGTTTAATCTGGGAACCTGCTCTTACTGCTGATCGAGGAGCTGATGATCAACTGCTGCAAAGGGTAAAGCAAAGTAATCTGCCGGTTGTGCTGATTAACAGCTCTTTGCCAATGGAAAATGCAGGGATGGTTCTGACAGAGGATGTAGAAGGCATGGCTATGCTTACAAGACATTTGATCGAAAAAGGTCATAGATCAATAGGTGGAGTATTCTGTTCAGATATGACACAAGGCATCAGGCGTTATAAAGGCTATCGGCAGGAAATAGCAGATAAAAGTATGGTTTTTAATGATGATCAGGTAATTTGGTTTAAGTCTTCTGAATTAAACACCTGTTTTATTAAAAAAATTAATGATTATCTTAACAAAGTTATAGCTAACAAGATAACAGCAATTTGTTGTTATAACGACATGACTGCAGAAATTGTTATGAAATGTGCTTTTGAAAAAGGTTTAAAAATACCGGAAGACTTTGCCATAACGGGATTTGATGCTGTGGAGAGATTAAATATGTTATCAAATTCTGGTGAAGTAATTTCTAATAATTTGGAAGATGATGAGCAAGTAAAACCTTATCTTACAACTATTAAGCATCCTTGTTCTGATCTAGGCAGAGAAGCCGTGGAGCAGCTTCTCTCTTTGATTGGTGGAAGTAAGGCAGAAATTTTAGAAATGCCTGCTGAGCTGGTATACGGGCTTAGCACGCTTTGAAATGTTGGTCTGCCGGTTAAACCGGTTATCATAATAAATTGGAGGTAATATTAAAATGAACAAAGATGTATTGATCAGCAATATCCCGGAGGTTAAACTGGGATTGATAGCGGTTAGTCGAGATTGTTTCCCTGTAGAGTTGTCCAGATCACGACGTGATCAGATTGTCAAATTACTTACAGAGCAGAATAAAAATCTGGTTTATTCCGAAACTATTGTTGAGAATGAGCTTGATGCCAGAAAGGCACTCTCTGAAATAAAGGAGCAGGGTGCCAATGCTTTAATCGTTTATCTAGGCAATTTTGGTCCTGAAGGTCCAGAAACTTTACTTGCAAAAGAATTTGATGGTCCTGCTATGTACTGCGCAGCAGCTGAGGAAACTCAGGATAACCTTATGAATGGTCGTGGAGATGCTCTTTGTGGTTTGCTTAATGCTTCATATAATTTGGCTTTAAGAAACCTGAAAGCTTATATTCCTGAATATCCTGTTGGCAATCCTGAAGCAATTTGTAATATGATCGAGGAATTTGAACCTGTTGCACGTGCTATTATTGGTATCAAAGGATTAAAAGTAATCAGTTTTGGTCCCAGACCATATGATTTTCTTGCCTGTAATGCTCCAATTAAAGGTCTATATGATTTAGGTGTGACTATTCAGGAAAATTCAGAACTGGATCTCCTGGTAGCATACCAGAAGCATGAAGGTGACCCTAGAATTGCTGATGTAGTTGCGGATATGGCTTCTGAGCTTGGTGCAGGCAATGATTACCCTGGCATACTTGAAAGACTGGCTCAATATGAACTTACTCTGATTGACTGGTATCAGGAGAACAAAGGTGCTGCAGATAGCGTAGTATTTGCTAATAAATGTTGGCCGGCTTTCCAGACAGAGTTCAAGTTTGTTCCCTGTTATGTTAATAGTCGTCTTGCTGCGAGAGGTATTCCGGTTTCTTGTGAAACGGATATCTATGGTGCCTTGTCAGAATTTATTCTTGCTTGTGCTACACTTGAAGTCCCCACTTTGCTTGATATTAACAACAGTGTACCTCAGGATATGTTTGATTCTAATCCTGAAATAGTAAAAGGTTACCAGCTTACAGATCTGGTAATGAATTTCCATTGTGGAAATACTGCTTCATGCATGCTTAAACCGGGAACAGCAGCTATGAAATACCAGCTTATTATGAAAAGGAGCCTTGAACCTGATACAGAACCTGATATTACACGTGGAACACTTGAAGGTTCAATCAATCCGGGGGCAACCACTTTGTTTAGATTACAGTCAACAGCTGATGGCAAAATGAGAAGTTATATAGCTGAGGGTGAAATTTTAGATATTGATCCTCGCTCTTTTGGTGCCATAGGTGTATTTGCAGTTCCTGAGTTTGGCAGATTTTACCGCCATGTTCTGGTTGAGAAAAACTATCCACATCATGCAGGTGTTGTTTTGGCAAAAGCTGGCAAAACTCTCTACTCAATAGTAAAATATCTGAATATAGAAGATATAGCATTTAATCAGCCGAAAGGAATGCTCTACCCAAGTGAAAATCCTTTTGCCTGATTATGTAAGAAATTTTTGATTGTGAAAGGAAAAAACTATGGATAAATTAATTGAGCAGACTTTACAGGCTAACCTTGACTTGCCCCGTCATAATCTTGTTGTCTTTACCTGGGGTAATGTTAGTGCTATTGATCGTGAACGCAATCGAGTTGTTATAAAGCCAAGTGGTGTGCCTTATGAAAAACTTGAAGCAAGGCATCTGGTTGTACTCGATCTTGATGGAAATGTTATTGAAGGCACTTACAGACCAAGTAGTGATACAGCGACACATCTTGAACTCTACAGACAGTTTCCTAAGCTGGGCGGTATAGTTCACACACATTCCAGATGGGCTACGATATGGGCACAGGCATGCCAGGATCTGCCGGCATATGGTACGACACATGCTGACTATTTTTATGGATCCGTACCTTGCACAAGACATTTGAGCGAAGAAGAGATTGCCAATGATTACGAACTTAATACAGGTAAAGTGATAGTTGAAACTTTTAAAGAAAGAAATATTGATCCTGTTGCTGTGCCAGGAGTTCTGGTTGCAGGTCATGGTCCGTTTACATGGGGAAAGGATGCGGCTGATGCAGTTCATAATGCAGTTGTTCTTGATGAATGTTCAATGATGGCCTTAAATAGCCGTCAGCTGACACCTGACCTTAAACCGCTTGATCAGCATCTTTTGGACAAGCACTATCTTCGTAAACATGGTAAAAATGCGTACTATGGACAAAAATAAATCATTATGTCTGAGTTGTAAAAATTAATTCTAAAAAATTTAACAAAAAGCTTATGTAGAAAAAAACCTCCTGCTTGTGGTATTCTGATACCCATGCAGGAGGTTTTGCAATATGAATAAGTCCTGGAAAAAGAATTATGATCCCTGGTTCAAAGACACTCTTAATTACCCGCAGGCAACTTTATTTGAGATGGTAAATGATACAGCACATCTGTATCCTGATTATATAGCCTTGGATTTCTTAGGTAGTAAAATGTCTTACAGTCAGTTATCAGCAGATATAGAGAAGGCTGCTGCATCATTAACTGAAATAGGTTTTACAACAGGTGATACCGCTACTATTTGCTTGCCTAATACACCACATGCTGTTATTTTTTTCTATGCTGTTAATAGGCTTGGGGGAATATGCAACATGGTGCATCCTCTATCACCAGCTGAAGAAATGTCTCATTATCTAAAAACTACTGACAGTCAATGGCTGATAATTCTTGATGCTATGCTGCCAAAACATCTTGATATGCTCAAAAAATCTGATGTTAAGAAAACTATCGTTTGTTCAATTATGGATTATCTGAAACCTGTTACAAAAATTGGTTTCTATATAACTAAAGGCAAAAAGATTCCTGCTGTACCTGAACTGGACAGCATAATTCTATGGAAAAACTTTATAAACAGTGGTTTAATGACCGTTCCATACAAGAGATTAAAATCTCCGCATGAATGTGCTGTGTACCTTCATAGTGGAGGAACAACCGGAGATCCAAAAACTATAATGCTATCTTCGGATAACTTTAATATTCTTGCCTATCAGGGGCCTCAAATAGTAGGCTTTGATATGAATGAGGCATTTGATCCCAAAGGTTTGTCAATGGTTGCTATTTTGCCTTTGTTTCATGGATTTGGCTTATGTATGGGTATGCATACTATGCTTGTAAACGGTATGACATCTATTCTTGTGCCACAGTTTTCCCCTGAGGTTTTGGCAAAAGTTATTATAAAAAACAAACCTTCTTTTATTGCTGCTGTACCTACTTTGTTTGAAGGGATCCTTAATAATTCCGGATTAAAAAAAGCAGATCTTTCATGTCTAAAAGCAGTATTTTGTGGTGGTGATACTTTGCCGCCGGAGTTGAAAAAACGTTTTGATATTTTTGTAGCAGAAAGAGGCGGTAAAGTCAGTCTAAGAGAGGGTTATGGTCTAACAGAAACGGTGACTGTTTGTGCAGTTAATCCTGAGCAAAAATCAAGAGCCGGAACAGTAGGTCTGCCGTTGGCAGATGTTTTGATGGGCGTTTTTGAACCTGGAACAGACAAAGAAGTTGAAGTCGGTAAAGAAGGTGAATTCTGTGTGCATGCACCGACAACGATGATAGGTTATCTAAAGGATCCTCAGGCTACACAGGAAGCTGTACATACTCATTCAGACGGTCTTAAATGGGTGCATACAGGTGATTATGGATATATGGATGAAGATGGTTATTTCCATTTTCGACAAAGACTGAAAAGAATATTAAAGGTTTCCGGCATTCCTGTTTTCCCGTCACAAGTAGAAGATGTGATTTCACAGGTTCCTGGAATCCGAATGGTTTGCGCAATAGGTATACCTCATCCTTACAAAATGCAGGTTGTTAAGGTTTTTGCCGTACCGGAAAATGAAAATGCAGAACAAGAAGATTTTGATTTGCTAAAAAAAGAAATACTTCTGACGGCAGAGAAGCATTTGATAAAATATGCGGTTCCTAAGGAAATAGAGTTTTGCAGTGATCTCCCCAAAACAAAGGTTGGAAAAATAGATTATGTTGAGCTGGAACGTAGAGAAATATCCAAAAGAGAAGCCGCATTATAACAAACAATTGCCTCAAGATCAGTCTGTGATATATCTAATGATGAAAGTCTTATCAACTCATCATAAGGATGCCACATCGGGAAATCAGATCCAAAAAGAACCCTATTGCTGCCAAATTTATCAATAAGACCAAGTATGCTTTGATCTTCCATGAAGGGAAAAGTGCTGCTGGTATCAACATATACATGATCAAGGCCTGACAATTGTTCTACAGCCTCTTTCCACTGGCTCCATCCACCAAAATGAGCGGCTATTATTCGGCATTCAGGTCTTTTCTCGGCTAGATTTCTGATTCTGGACGGGTGAGAGAGATCATACCTATGATCTCCTGCATGCAATAGCACAGGATATTTTTCTCCAACCTGGCTGCATACTTCCATGACAAAGTCAGAATCAGCAGCCATTTTCTGAAAATCGGGATGTAGTTTTATTCCCTTAAGTCCCAGAGACTCTATTTTGGCAAGAGTATTGTTAATTTCAATCGCAGACTGAAGCGGGTGGAGTGTACCAAATGCGATCATTCTAGAATTGGCAGATTGCTGAATCGATAAAAAAGAATTTATACTTTCAACCTGATTTAGGGAAGTTGCTGTTGAAAAAACTACTGCTTTGCTTATTGATGCCTTATCAATTGCAGCAATAAGATTATCGGCTTTACCACTTCCGCTCATTTCTATATTGTAAAAATCTCCAATAGATTTAATTGCTTTTTCTGCTATCTGATCTGGGAAAATATGAGCATGGATATCAATTATATTAGCAAGCCCTTTTAATTTGCTTAAGTTATGCTTATTTTTCTCGCTGTTAAATTTATTTGATTTTTGCAAAATAATGTCTCCCTATTTGTCTTTTTGATTTATTATTTATTGCACAATCTAGTGGAGGCTTGTAGCAATAGTGACTTCTAACTATCTGATTTTAATACCCATACAGTTTGTGCGCAATACAAAAAAAGATTTTTAAAATTTTTTTGTTACATCTAAGACTTTTACCGGTCATGATAATGAAAATTTTTTGTCAATTTGATGTGATATAATATCAGACAGTAATGCTTATCGGAGCTTTCAATTAGTTTAGGAGGACGTTATGCGTCACCGCAAAAACATTATTAGAATGATAGCGGCTATAACATTAATTGTTATTGTATTCACATTTTCAACTGTGAACATATATGCCATAGGTCAGCCTGACTACAATGTGGACAGCTATGAAATTATTGTTTCAGTTAATTATGATGGCTCTGCTACTGTTACAGAAAACTTGTTCTACGATTTCAATGAAGATAAAAGTTCCATAGATTTTTTTGTTAATCTTGATAGAACTGCCAGATTAGGGGAAATACAGGTTTTGATTTCAGATAAAAATCCTGAACCTGTTTTAGAATTCAATCAAAACGAAGATGATTTTCTAATGATGCAAAATATGCTTCTTGCTGATTCTGATGCTGCAATTGCTACTCCTATGACATATACACAGACTGATCAGGAAGATGCCTCACGTTTAAGGTTGCATGCTTTTTTTGAAAAAGACACTACCAGAAGGGTAGTAATTAACTATAACCTTACTGAGTTGGTGCGCCGATCCGAAGATACTGCTTTTATCAAGCAAAGACTTGTTGGTTTACCTGATAATATTGAAATTTCAAAATTAAATATAAAATATGTGTTTCCATATCAGCCAAATGAGGATAGCAGATTTGATGTAATAAGCAATTTACAATCTCAGAAAGATGCTTTGAAAGTAGATCAATGGCAATTGGAGTGGAGTGATATTGAGTCTGGTCAAGATTTGGAAGTTTCTATATTAATGCCAAGCGAACATTTTTCTCAAGTCGCAGTTTCTAATGATTTGCCGCTACGTGATGAGTTAATTGAGTCAATTGAAGGTAAAATTGATGATGTAGAAATGCGGCGTTCATTATTGAACTCCGTGAGAGCCTTGATTTTCTTTTTTTTGATATTAGCGATTATATTTTTACTTCTCATATATTTTATTTTTGATAGAGAAGGTATGTCTGGATTCAAAGAAAAATATTTACTGCCTGAGAAGATTGATTATCCTCCGGCCGTGATGAGTTTGTTGATGCGCAATAGTAAGCCAGGCATACTTATTATGTGTACGCTTATAGATTTAGTTAGAAGAAATGAACTTGAACTTGAAGGTCTTGTTTTTACATGGAAATATCCTGAAAGAAATGATTATTCAGGGTTTAAAGCATATGAAATATTTTTACTTCAATGGTTTTTTGATCGTGTAAGTTCAAAGCAGCATACTTTATCTACGGTTCAGATTAAAGAATATGCAAGGGATAGAAAGACTTCTGACGAATTTAGAGAATACTATGATCAGTTCAAACAGCTTATTGACGAAGAACTGCCTTTATATGGATTGTTCGATGAACAAAAAAGTCGATATGGAAAAGTAATTGGTATATCTTTGTCGGCATTGTATCTGATTCTAGGAGTAGTGACATCAATTGTTTTGATGTCATTTATAGGCTTGCTCTTATTGGTTCCGGCAGTGATTTTTTTCATATATGGATTGTCACTGCGGCATTTATCCCCAAAGGGCAATTATGAATATTCGCGTGGTAATGCTATAAAAAGATATCTCAGTAGTTTTTATGATATAGATAACCTTACTGAGATTCTTATGCCAGACTGTAAAAATCTTATTGATATTTTGCCATACGCCATTGCCCTTGACCGTACAAAGCTTTTTATGAGACAAGTAATTCAACTGGTAAAGGGCAAGGATATTTGCAGCCAGGAGTTTATCTGTGCTTACCAGAGTGTTTCTAACAAAGCTAAGCTGAATAATAAATCCAAAGATTCTCCGGCTGCTAAGGCGGCTTCTGCCGAACAAATAAGATTATTAGGCAGAGATCTCGTGGCAATGGAATCTATGTTGATTGCAAGTTTTTACTTGTCATCAAGCTTTCATCTCATAGAGGATCATTTGTGAAATTTGAGTTTGGAAAATATTTTTTTTAGCCTGGTTTGAAATCCTATTGTCTTGTTCCAGAGGTTTTTGGCCGTTTCCTTTACAAAGTCGCTGATTTGTTTGCATTTAGTGATTAATGCTATTTTATATTTTTCCGGTACAGGTGGGATAGGATAAATAAGTCGTCTTTGTTTGTGATAATTTATACCGACCCAGACTGTCAAACCTATGATTAGTGTGCCGGCCAAAACGGTTAAAATAATTTTCGCAACCGGGATTTCAGTTTTCTCCTCTTGCGGCACAGGCTGATTCACTTGAAGAGATTCCCAGGGTGCTGTAACTTTTAGCTGGTAGCCTGAAATATCCGGTTTCCAATTGTTGGGCAGCAGACTTTTGGATACTGTTCCTGACAAAGGTTCCGAAAAAAATTGATCCCAAGATTGTAGATCAAAATTTTCAGGTGCATAATATCCGTGAAGCTGACTCAGAGTTTCTGGTGCAGCTTCAGTTGTAGTTGAATCATAAGCATAAACTGTAATTGCATATGCTTCTTCAGGATCCATATTGTTAACTTTTCGTTCGAGAGAAGTGTCTGCCTGCAATATCTGAATTTTACCTTTACTATCTTTTATTTCTATTATATAACCGGAAACCGCAATGTTGTCCTGTGCAGCAGGCCATCTTATAATTAAAATATTATTTTCTGCAAAGTCTGTGGTTAAGGTCTGGTTTTCAGACCAAGCAGGTAATATATGGTCTGAAGTTTCAACATATGAAAACCTGTTTCTATCAATAATGGAAACAGTTCCCAGTTGTCCTTTATCCCCTCTTCCTGCTGCTCCCAGCTGACCGGTGCTGCTCATAACCAGGCTATGATTGCCTCCTGCAGCAAGGGCATCAAATGGGGAAAATAAATTCTCAGTATGATCCAGTAATCTGAAATTTACTTCTTCCGGTTTATAAAAAATTTGCCCGTTTTCTAATCCTAGCTGACCATAAGAATTATTACCCCAAACCAATAATCTTTCTTTGCCTGTTTCAACAAGAGCAACTTCTGTTGTTTCTTGATCTATAATTTCAATCTGCTCAGGAACAGAAGCAAGAACATGGGCAAATCCCACGGCAATATTCGATAATCTATCATTAGTATGGGCATTGTCTCCCGTTAAATCTATACGAGCCGGTCTTAACCGCATTGTTCCGCTGCCGCTTGTATCAGACACTCCCAATTGTCCTAGGGAATGATCTCCCCAAGTATAAAGATTTTGATAATTGCCATAATCAGCTACTGCTAAAGCAAATTCATATCCTGCATATATCGACGTAATATTTTCTATATCACTTACCAGAGACGGCATCTGATTTATTTCAGTAGTGCCATTGCCTGCTTGGCCTTTGCTGTTGTCACCCCAGGAAAAAACCTGACCTTCTGTATCAAGATATAATGAAAAATGTCCACCAGCTGCTATTGCGATAGCTTCAGAACTTTCATCTGCTATCATTTTAGGGCTTGCTACCCTTCTTGCTACTACCTGGCCTGAGTCTTCAAGCTCTTCTGAAGGTGACTGAGCAAGCTGATAACTGGTATTGTTTCCCCAGCCCCAGACGCTACCGTCTTCACCCAGAGCAAGTGAATGATAACTGCCGGCTGCAACAGCTTTTATTTTAGGCAAACCCTCAATTTTTACTGCTTCCGATTTGTTTTCATAGGAGCCATCTCCCAGTTGACCAAAAGTATTTCGGCCAAAACTATAAACCTCTCCTGCTTCCGTAAGTACAAGTGAATGCCAGGCTCCCAGGCTTATTTCTACAGCTTTTCCGGGAAGTTCTAATAATTCCGGGGAATCAAAATAGTCTTCTTCAGCAAATCCAAGCTGACCATAACTATTATCACCCCAAAAATAAAGGCTGCCATCATAGTCTATCATAGCACTATGAGAAAAACCTGCTGCGAGACGTACAGCTACGGCATTATCACTTTCTTTTGCTTCGGCTATTATATTATTCTTCATAATCAAAAGAACAATAGCCATTATACATACTAACAAGCTTATTTTTTTTGCGATTAATCTACCTGTGATTTTTGGGGTTCTATCTGTATTTTCCACTGAAGTTTTTTCTATGAAAACTGACATATATTCTTCTTCCTCTTAATTACAATAATCATTTTATTTTTATAAATTGCTGGATACACTTGTCAAACAAGGATACAATAATTACGACAGGGTATTATATCATAAGATTATGTACAAATTGTGCTTTGAATAATAGAGGTATATTTTGAAAAATATAAACTGGATGGATATTATTCCGCGATCTGTTACAGAATTAATTTTCAGGCTTAATAGTCATGATTATGAAGCCTGGCTTGTAGGTGGCTGTGTACGTGATATGGTACTCGGTATAAAACCAAGCGATTATGATGTAGCAACAAATGCTAACCCAGATCAAATTCACGATTTGTTTGATCACTGCTTAGACACGGGAATTAGACATGGTACAGTGACGGTAATTATGTCTGATCTTCATATAGAAGTAACAACTTTCAGATCAGAAGGCCCATATAGTGACGGGAGACGTCCGGATCATATAAAATATGAGAGTGAGCTGCTACCTGATTTAGCAAGAAGAGATTTTACAATAAACAGTATGGCATGGCACCCTAAAAAAGGGTTGCGGGATCCTTTTAATGGTATAGGAGATCTACAGCATCAGATTTTGAGATGTGTTGGATCTCCAAAGGAAAGAATAATGGAAGATGCTCTTAGGCAACTGAGGGCTGTCAGATTTGCACTTACTTATGATCTCAAACCTGAGCAAAATTTGCTAATCGCCATTAAAGAGAACTATTCAGCAATTTCAAAATTAAGCTCTGAAAGGGTGCTGGCAGAACTTATGCGGCTTATACGCGCTCCGTATGCACATGCTGTTAATTACTTTTCCGGTACACATTTGATGGCAGAAGTTGTAAAAAAGACTTTAGATATGTCTATAGATGATAAAGCTTTATGTAAATCTCTATCCTGTTTCATTCAGCCTTTTTGGAATAAAGGACAGATCTGGCCGGTTTTATACTGTGCATCTTTGATGGCAAAAATAAATGCACAACCATCAGATACACAATCAAATGATCTGCCCGATTCTTTTTTGATCGAGGACTGGTACAAAATTGCATTAAGTCTGAGTGTATATAAGCTTACAGAATTGCCTGTACAGCTTGTTCGCCGTACAAGGCTTTCTCAGACTATGGCCAGACAGTCTCATGCGATTCTTATAATGATTGGTATGAAACTGCTTTTTGAAAAATCGTGTAGAACTGCTTACGGCAAGAAAAACACTTTTGACAGATTTCAGCAGGAAAAAATTCTGAGAATAATTATTAGAAATACAGGGCGTGTCAGTAAGTTAAAATATGAATTGATTCTGCCTCTGGTAGGTCTAAGCTGGAGTGTTTTAAGATCTCTTGCTGCGGATGATTTATTGCGTAAATCGATTGACGATGATTTAAAAATGATACGCACCTGGCATAGTTTTCCTATGGAAAGCATTTCCAGTTTGGAACAATTACCGATCAGAGGTGACCATATAATCTTTGCTCAACTTAAAGATAAAAGCAACATAGGTATTTTATTGGAAAGATTGCTGTCGTTTTGTATTTTGAATAATAATATACCGACAGAAGATGAAGCAGTAAATATGATTAGAAACTGGACTTTTAATGAAACCGTAAATGAAAGGAATCTGTCATATTGAACGACGTTTCAGTGTGATATAATAGCTTGGGTATGAAATCTATTTTCAATCTGGACAAAAGATTGAATTTTATACATAAAAATATGTCTTAATAGTAGATTAAGAATAAGATTTTAATTTAGGCACAACAGGAGGATCATTATGGCTAAACCTATTCGTACTGCCACTTCTCGTATTGCAACTACTGTGAATGCAAGGTTCTACCCTTCTTCAGGAGCTAGTGATACTTTTTACCTTGACGGAAGATTAACAGGACGTCGTGAACATAGAGCTGCTGATATAACATTAGATAGAGAGGATCGTGGATTTTTCTATTCAGTCTTTGCCCATCTTGGCAGTCAGCATGCCGATGAAGTAACTACTACAAGACTTCGAAAATCTCTCGATAGAATTTTGCTTGACGTCAAACAGCATGGTAGAAATATTGACGCAGAGATTAATGAGCTTGCGGAGTGTGCAGTGGACATAGCCGGACGCATGACTTTGCAGCACGAAGGTGTCAGACAACCATATTTTGCAGGAGTTATTGTTAAAGATTCAGAAATTGCAGCAATTACTATGGGTGGTGGCTGTGCATATTTATACAGGGGAGATGTTCTTTACCCATTAACTTCAGATGATTTTCCTCTGGAGGCAATAGATCTGAACGGGAAAAGCGTTCCCGGTCATGATGTTTATTGTGCAGGGGTTGCCGGTACGGTCAGATATTCTAATATAGCTCAGCTTCAGGAAGATGATTGTCTGATTGTCTGCAACAAAGAATTGATGGAAGCTCTCGGACAACGTGAAGTGCTGCGCTTATTATATGAAGCTGAAGATCAGGCAGATGCGGCCGGATTGATTATTACCGCTGCTGCCGCGAAACTGCCGGGAGTGCCTCTTCAGTTTATGATAGGTTTTGTTGAAGCTATAAATGCGATGGAAAAACAAGGCGGCCGTATGCCTTTTGGAAGGGGATTAGCAGGCGCCGGCGCAGCAGCTGCTGCCAAGGTACCATCTTCACCAAGGGGAGGATATTCTCAGTCTGAAGATGCCGATAGTGATTCTGGTTCATATGATTCTGAGTCTTTATATCAGCCTAATGATGATCTGGAAGCAACTCCGGCAGATATTACTGCAGATAATTACGAGTCTGATATGCCTGCTTATGGCAATGCCGCTTATCCTTCGCCAGATGATGAGTATGATATGCATGATGACGATTATTATGATGATGAGCAGATGCAAACCAGTAGTAAAAATAAAAAAATTGCCTTTTACCTTATTTTAGCAGCTATTTGCATTGCTTGTCTTTTTGCTATTTATAATATGATATTTGGCAGAGGCGATGATGTAGATAATACAACTACCACTCCAATTGTTACGACTACTACAGCACCGGCTGAAACTACCGATCCTTCTGAAACTACAGAAACAACAGCTGAAACCACACAGGAAACGACAGTAGAAACAACAACCGAAACTACACAGGAGACAACAGCCGAAACAACAGCCGAAACAACTCAGGAGACGACAGCCGAAACGACGTCTGAGACAACAGCCTCTGCCGGAGACGAGAGAGTTCATACTGTAGCAGATGGTGATACTTTATTTAAAATTGCAAGTCAGTATTACAGCTCTAATATAAATGAAATGGTTGAGCTGATTAAAGAATATAATAACTTGACTTCAGACAGTATACAGCTAGGTCAGGAGATAAAAATACCTTCTGTTGATTGATAGAAAAGTAGATGTGTTTGCTATATTGCTTTTCAATACTACAGTGATAATTAAGACGAGATACACTTGCCAAAATACCTGAATAAGATTTATACTGCCAGTAAATATTGTTAGATATAATTTGAATAGAAAAAAGGAGAAATGCTGCATGCACAAGAGATTGTTTATTCCCGGACCTGTTGATGTCAATCCTGAGGTTCTGGAACAGATGACAAAACCAATGATTGGACACCGTACTAAAGATGCTTCTGCTCTGCAAGGTTCAATTGCAGAAAAAATGCGTCAGCTTATGTACACAAAAAATGAGATTATTCTCTCGACATCTTCCGGAAGCGGATTAATGGAAGGAGCTATCAGGTCTTGTACCGGACGTAAAGCAGCAGTATTCTCGATAGGTGCTTTTGGAGATCGTTGGTATAAAATGGCTGTAAGCAATGGTGTTGCTGCCGATATATTTAAATCAGAACTAGGACAACCTACTTTGCCTCAGCAAGTGGAGGAAGCTCTGTCAACAGGAGAGTACGATCTTGTTACTATTACTCATAACGAAACTGCCACAGGTGTAGCAAATGATCTTGAGGCTTTGTCTGCTGTTATCGGCAAATATCCTGAGGTTATTTTCTGTGTTGACTCTGTAAGTTCTCTTGCAGGGCATAAGATTGAAACTGATAAACTTGGCATTGATGTTCTGATTGCGTCAACCCAAAAATGTATTGGCCTACCACCTGGACTTTCTGTCTGCAGTGTATCAGAAAAAGCAATTAAAGCTGCCGAAAAAGTTCCTAATAGAGGTTTGTATTTTGATTTTGTTGAATTATACAAGTTTGTAAAAGAAAAGCCGCAGCAGTATCCTTCAACCCCTGCACTTTCACTGATGTATGCTCTTGATTTCCAGCTTGATAGAATATTAGCAGAAGGTCTTGACAATCGCTTTGAACGTCATCAGAAAATGGCTGCCCGTGTCCAAAAATGGGCAAGAGATAATTTTGCACTTTATTCAAATGAGAACTATCTCTCTCAGACTGTTACTTGTATTGATAATACACGAGGAATTGATGTCTCATTACTTAACAAAAAGCTTGCCGAGCATAATTATATGATTTCTAATGGCTATGGTAAAATCAAGGATAAAACTTTCCGTATAGCTCATATGGCAGATACCACATATGAACAGATAGAGGATTTACTGAACTGTATTGATCAGGTTTTGTCCGAAATGTAATATATTCTGAAATGACCTTGCTCAAATACGATTTCACCAATCTCCCCGATTCGGTCTTCCCGGATCTGGGAGATTTTTCTGCCGTCTTCTGATTCAACGCTGAATTTCTCTCTTTCCAATTGACCTATAACTATATATTCCACATTATATTCTTCGATAAGTGAAAGTCTTAAATTTTGATCAGAAGTGGTATATATGTCCCTGACAGCATTTTGTCTAGGTACGACAATACTTGCAAATGCATCAGGATTAGTGTTGCTGGTGCGCCAGAGCCATTCATGCGTTTGCCAGCCTATAATTGTAGGTAAGCCGGTAAATGCTGATATACGGTTGTAATCAGTATAGCTATCACCATATGCTTCAAGTACAACAGGCTGCCCTTTAATATTATTGTTTAACCATTTAATTGCAGCTACATCGGCCGCCAGTTCGCCAGGCTGATTACCTTCTATCTGAGGAGAATCTTTCATAGCAAGATTAATCAGAGGATCCAGCCCCTGATAGTTTTCACGCCTGAAATTACCTAACCACTGTTCAGTAGCTGCAAAGGGGTACCACAGAGGTATAATCATCATAAACACAAGAAATATCGAAAAAATTCTCATACAAAATTTGTTTTTATAACTTTTTAGTATGCGCACTGATGTATAAGCCCATACCAGAGACAACAAGATAAAAGCCTGATATGTAAATTTAAACATAGTATTGGCACGCTTGAAATCACCACTATATATGTCAACAACATATACTAACTCCGGTAATAATATCAAAATTAATCCCATGAGATAAAATGCCAGTACAAGTTGATCGGGGAAAGCAATTTTATTAATAAAAAGAGTTTTATTGTTTAAGCCATCATTATGACTTTCAACGGCTAGATCTTTTTGATTGTCAAGCGGAGGAAAAACTCTGCGAAGATAAGGTTTTCTATTTTTTATTAAAAGAAAAAATATCAGAACCAGTCCGCCCATAACATGTGCACCCCATAGTACCCATAGCTGAACAAATGGTGTCCTTTGTTCAACTAATGCAATTGTCTTGGCTATTGGCTCAAAGCGAATATTAAATGGCAGACTTATAAAATGTGCCAGAAAGAACAACCAGCTCATTCTTGATCCAGCATAAACAAGGCCGTCCTGGGATAACTGTCCTATAAAAAATCCTATTAAAAAGGCGAGAAAATACAGAAAAAGTGCAATCAAAGGATTATCGGCTTTCAAAAAAGGCAGTACTATCAAAATGCATTGAAC
Organism: Ercella succinigenes; assembly: GCF_900002895.1. Taxonomy (NCBI): domain Bacteria; kingdom Bacillati; phylum Bacillota; class Clostridia; order Eubacteriales; family Oscillospiraceae; genus Ercella; species Ercella succinigenes. Next base: position 25,007 of record NZ_CDHP01000073.1, read on the forward strand.
AAAAAAGATTAGCAGACCTCGTAAAGTAAGTATTTTGCGACATGTTCTGCAGCCTGCCAACCAAAAAACAAGACAAGACAAAGCAAAATAAATTATAAAATCCCAAAAATTTCCCATCATAAAAATAGCAAGCATAACACCTATCAACAGAAATTCAGGTTGCTTAATAATTTTTATGATCTGATCTAAAGATAATTTTATTCTTCTTGATTTAGACTTGCCTGCTTGAATTTTTTTTGCTATACCGAGATTGTTTGCTTCGTTAATAAAATCTGTTTCTTTTTTTAGCGAATTAGCAGTGGCTTTTTCTGTTACTATTTCGTTCTGTTTTAAATTGTCTGAGAAAATATCGTTTTTATTATATTCTGCTTCTGAAGTTAGTTTTTTTATTGTCCATATTAATATTCCTATCAGGAGCAATACAAAAGTCAAATTAATAACATGAGCATGAAGATCAGCTACCAAAAAAGAATAATAAGGAAATTCATGAATTGTTTTGTCCGTAGTATCAGGGTTATATCCTATATATCTGGTTGAGTTTGCAAACCAGAAGTTTTGTGTGATATCACCAGGCATTATACCTATTTTTGATAAGCTTTTGAGAATGACATTGCCTGGACTATCGGCATCAAATAAAAAAGAATGCTGATTTCCCCCAAAAACAATCAAAAGCATACTTAGAAAGCCGGAAAGCCATACGGATAATTTGCTTATAAATCCTGATTTGCTATTATTCAGACTGTCTGTTTTTGATTTGACCTGTCTATGCTTCCGATTTTTAAAGACGAATGAAGATTCATCTTTTACAAACACCATCAAATGAAATCCTATACTGAAAGATAGCGCAGCAGTTAGGGCAAAAGTAGTAGCCATAGCTAGCTGATAGGCAATTACAGGTTGTATATTAACTATTTTGGATAGCCACGTATATGCATAATGGCCGAAATAATAATAGTTTATACCTGCTCCGCTAAGCCACATATCAGCAGCCGGCAGGGTATCAGAACGCCATAAGCTATTCATAAAGCCTATGTTCATAAATTTTTCTAAACTGTCAAGATCAGGTTTGAGACCTCTTGCGAAAGTCCACAATAGCAGACAAAAAGCAAATGCTGTTTCCAGTATTCCAACAATGAGATATAAATTATACTTTTCATCTTCTTCTTTGAGAAAATGAAAAATATTTTCCTTGTATGCCCATTTGCCACTTGTCCATATTATTACTGCCGATAAAAACAATATAATAATCAGCCAGATTCTGCTAAAGGGAATGAACGTAAAATGATGTAGTAAAAAAGTGATTAGCGAAGATAAGGCAAAGCCAAGGCCTTTGGAGGCAAACCAGCCTTTGTCTCCGGCAGGAAATAGTCTTGCTGCAACCGGCCACCAGATGAGACCAATAAATAACAGTAACAGCCACCACTTAATAAAATAAACCGCATCATTGCCTAAAAAGAAAAAGGCAGCGGGTATTATAATCAAGGGCAAGGCAATAGCAAATCTGCGCAGCATCATATCACTTCCGTTATTTTGAGATATTCTTCTACCGAATGGGCTGCTTCAAAACCAAGTCGGATAGCATAATTTATACCACGATCTTCAGGATATATTTGAGCCATTCCTGCAAGTTTTACTCCTGGTTCTGGTGTATTCATTTCTGGTCTGTTGTTACTGTAATTTCTTTGAATCACCGGCTGAGCGTACCTGCTTCTTTTTATGCGCCAATCAATAATATCTTCAGTAGAAAAATCAGGATGTATTCTGCAAAGAGCTGCTACAAAACTCTGAAATATATTTCCGTCAGATTTTGTCCAGACTGCATCTGCAATATCAAGGTATCTTGACAAATATACAATATGCCCATCATAACCGGCAGTTCCTGTCATATTGGTATGTTCAACAGAAACCACAAATGGCAGATCATCGCAAATTGTATTCCAATAATATGGCGAAAGAGCGTTTTTCAATCTTAAAACCATACATATATTAGCTTTGTATCTAACAGACCTTAATTTTTCTCTATAATCTTCCGGAAGATTAAGACCTATTGATAAATTTGCAAATTGCCTCGTCGATATAGTCGATATTACTGCATCTGCTTCAAAATCTATTGCTGAACAATCTTCCAGAATACAGGATATTTTATATTTGTTTTTACCTGTTTCAGCCTTTTGTCTGTCTATGCCCATCGCTGTATATCCATATAATATTTTTCCGCATCCTGCCTCAATATCAGCGGTTAAAGCTTCTGTCAATCTTGCAAAGCTGCCTTGCATGTATCCTAGTTTGCCGGTTTGCCCATGACTGGTTCTTGAGCTGCCACGTAATTTGAATTTATTCCAGATCCAAACTGCTGAAACTTCTTTTGCATCTGTATCGAATTTGGCACGTAGCAAGGGTGACCAGAGTCTCTCATAAGATTTTTCGCCACAGTTTTTTATCAACCACTCTGCGGCTGTCATATTCTCAAGCTCCTGCCAATCCTTTATTCTGGCGGCTTTTAAAACGGTAAGACCAGTTTTAATTCTCTGAAAAAGCGGCAATTCGCTGAATTTTAAAAGATCTATAGGACTGGAGAAAGGATAAAGTCTACCTCCGGCAAATAAAGCATCTTTGACACTGTACCATCTCATATATTCAGATAATCCTAAATCAGAGATTAAAGACAATGCACAGGCATCGGAAGTAAATAGATGATGATATATATGCTCTATTTTATCTCTGCCAATATTAAAAGATGAAAGCATGCCTCCCGGCTGCAATGTTGACTCCAAAACCAGAACCTGTTTTCCTTGACGCACCAAATCCCAGGCTGCAGATAAACCTGTGATGCCTGATCCTATTATGCATACTTTTGTCTGCTTGCAATTGAACTCTGATGATTCCATTTTATGCCCTTATTTTATGCTTCTGCATTCGAAATAATACCTTTTTTCAAAAGCTTCTCCCATAGAGAAAGTTTTTCTTGGCAAAATCCCATCTTTTGAGATAGTAGCAAAAAAAGCATCTTTTGCAAAAGGTGGCAAAATAAATCCTATCGCTCCTTTATCAGCCAATTCTCTAACTGAATCAACTCCATGGATATAGTCTATGCGGGCATTCTGCCCTTTCTTTTTTAATTCAGCAAGCAAATCATCCAGCATGTTCTGAACAATTGCTGTTACCAGGGTGTTTTCCGCAATTGGCAAATCAATAATTATATCATCATTAGCTGTATATAAAGGCAGTTCATGAATGGAATAAGATGATTTGTCCGTTTCACTAGCCTTGGATTTTTCTAGATCCTGTTTTAAATTATTTGCCCATTGTTGAGCCATTTTTACAAATTCAGATGCTTCAGTATCAAATACTGCCCGGTGTATTGGCTCGAAATCCAGTCCCTTATCGTGAATATTAATTATTTCAACCAAAGCGTAGCGAGCTGGATGATCTGGTGAAACATTATTCCTGATTTCATGCCAATGAGCCTGAGCAGTTGCCAGAGAATGATTGCCATCTCCCACAGCAAAAAGCAGATTATCTTGCTCAAGTGTTTTTAAATTCAGCATAGCTAAAATTGCCTTTTTTAATGAAGCGTGATTTTCAGGAATAAACCAGCCTTTCAAATGTCCGCCTCCCTGCATGAGATCAAGATCATAAAGCGGCTCAGAAGAAGCAATATCAGAACAGAGTGGTTCTATTACAGAAAAATCAGGATCATCTATCAAAAGCTGTACATGAGGAAGCTCAAGCAGCGCGTCCCTTCTGATTGCCTGTCTTGGGGGGATTCTTTCTAAAACCGTTCCTTCGGTGGCACGAATAAGTTCTTTGTTGCCAGGTTTGTAATCATATTGTTCGAGATCAACCGATATAATAAGACCCTTACGGCTGGGATGAAGCGGTGTACTTCTATCTATTAAAATACACCCCTTCTCCTGAAGTTCAAGTATTCCAGAATTGATGTACTCTTTCATATTGCTGTTGATTTTATTTATTCGCCTATCTATGGATATGTTTCCAGGATTTTCCAGATAAATTTCCGGCAAAATAAGAGATAATGATGAGGCCTTTCCTGCAGTGATTCTTTCCGTTTCCTGCCAGTATTCCGGTTGGGAAGTATACTGATCACATGCAATGACAGGCCAGACAGAAATATCTGTCTGCTCGGAAGGGAGATATAATTCAGGTATTTGCAGTCCTAATTTTTGGCAAGCCTCACTCAATGAAAAATCTTTATTGTTCATCTTTAGATCCTCTTTTATAAATGATTTGATTATTTTATCATAAACAGAAAGCGGCTGCACCTTGTTTGAGCTGATATTTTGGTGTAAAATCCGATTGATAGCGTAAAAAACAAAAAGAGAGTTGGTAATACAATGAAAGCAATGAGCTTAAACGAAATAAGAGAAAAATATCTGTCTTTTTTTGAATCCAAGGATCACTTAAGATTACCCAGTTTTTCACTGGTACCACGTAATGATCCTTCGATTTTACTGATTAATGCTGGCATGACTCCGTTAAAACCATATTTTACAGGTGCTGAAACGCCTCCGTCACTTAGAGTGACAACCTGTCAAAAATGCATTAGAACTCCAGATATTGAACGCGTAGGTAAAACTTCTCGACATGGCACATATTTTGAAATGCTTGGAAATTTCTCTTTTGGAGATTACTTTAAAAAGGAAATTATACCTTGGGCATGGGAATTTTGTACCGAGATTCTTCAGATGCCGGAAGATAGACTTTATGTAACCGTATATCAAGATGATGACGAGGCTTGGGACATATGGCATAAAGATGTTGGTTTGCCGGAGACAAAAATTTTCCGTATGGGAAAAGAGGATAATTTCTGGGAGCACGGTACAGGTCCATGCGGTCCTTGCTCTGAAATATTTTTTGATCGTGGTGAGGATAAAGGATGTGGTGAACCTGAATGTCAGGTTGGTTGTGACTGCGACCGCTATGTTGAATTCTGGAATCTTGTCTTCACTCAGTTTAATAAAGAAGATGATGGAAGCTATTCTCCGCTTGAAAAGAAAAATATTGATACAGGTGGAGGTTTAGAGCGTTTTGCCTGTATTATGCAAAACGTTGACAATCTATTTGAGGTTGACTCAATAAGATCAATTCTCGATGAAGTTTGTCGCTTGACTGGGCGTGAATATGGTAAAAATGCAGAAGATGATACTGCTATTAGAGTTATAACAGATCATATCCGCAGTACGACAATGATGATAAGTGACGGGATACTGCCCTCCAATGAGGGAAGAGGTTATGTATTAAGGCGTCTCTTGCGTAGAGCTGCAAGATTTGGACGTATGATGGGGCTTGTGAAACCATTTTTGCATAATTTAAGTTCTCTTGTGATTAAAGAGTCAGGTTCAGCCTATCCTGAATTGATAGAAAAACAGGATTATATAAGAAAAATTATAGAAACCGAGGAGACAAGATTTGCCGAAACAATACAACAGGGGATGAGTCTGCTTGAGGATTATATTAATAAGTCTAAAAGTGCCGGCAAAAATTTACTTTCAGGAGAGGATGTTTTCCGTCTTCATGATACATACGGTTTCCCTTTGGATCTGACCAGAGAAATCGCGGCTGAACAAGGTCTCAAAATTGATGAAGAAGGCTTTCATGCTGAAATGAATAAACAAAAAACTATGGCAAGAAAAGCTCTAAAGGATAAGGGTGGATCTGCCTGGGGAGGGCAGACTCTGCCAGAAAGCATTGACAGGACAAAACCTACAGTTTTTACAGGTTATGAAAAGACATCTGATGAAGCACAGATAATAGCTCTTCTTGTGTGTAAAAATGAAAACGATACACTTGAGCTTGCAGAACAGGTAGAGTCAGGACAGGCTGTTAGAGTTATTACTGACCGCTCACCATTTTATGCTAATTCAGGTGGTCAGGTTGGCGATACAGGTATCATAAGAACAGATAATGGCGTAATGACTGTTGAAGATACCACTAAGACTGCGGAAAATATCTGGATACATACGGCAGTTGTTGAAAGTGGAATAGTTCATCATGGGGAAAAAGTTGTTTTAGAAGTTGATCAGCAGTTAAGACTAAATACAGCCAGAAACCATACTACAACACATATTTTACACAAAGCATTAAAAGAGCGTCTTGGCGATCATGTCACTCAGGCAGGATCATCTGTTTCGCCACAGCGCTTACGTTTTGATTTTAATCATTATCAGGCTATGACTGCTGAAGATATTACATATGTGGAAAATCGCGTTAATGAGGTTATTTTGCAAAATATGCCTGTAAAAACTAATCTAATGTCAATTAAAGAGGCAAAGGAAAGCGGAGCTCTAGCTTTATTCGATGAAAAATACGGTGATTCTGTGCGTGTTGTTTCTGTAGGTTCTTATAGTCGAGAGCTTTGTGGTGGAACCCATTTAAATCAATCTACCGAAGCTTGTCAATTCAGAATTGTTTCTGAAGGTGGTGTTGCTGCCGGAGTCCGTAGAATAGAAGGTGTAACCGGACCCGAGGCGTACAGATTATGCCGTCAGGAAAATGAACTTGTAAGTGATACCTCGGCAGTTCTAAAATGTTCACCTGCTGATATTACCAGAAAAATTGAAAATATCCTGGAAAAAACACGTCAACTGGAAAAAGAGCTTGAAGCAGAGCACTCAAAACAGGCTGTTCAGGCTGCGGGAAATCTGATAGACCAGGCACTGAATTTTAATGGTACAAAACTTGTGGCGGCCAAAATGCAGATTGCCGATATAGAGCAGCTTCGTAATGCTGCAGATAGTATACGTGATAAAATTGGATCAGGCATGGTTGTTCTTGCTTCAGAAACAGATGGAAAGGTTGCCTGGGTTGCTATGGCAACTCAAGATGCAGTAAAGAAAGGTCTGCATGCAGGCAATATTATAAAAGAAGCTGCCAAAATTACCGGCGGTGGCGGCGGCGGCAGACCGGATATGGCTCAAGCTGGTGGCAGGGATGCATCTAAAATAGAAGAAGCATTGGAAGCTGTAAAGAAAATTGTATCTGAGAAGATAGGTTAATTGCTGATAGCATCAGAAAGCAAAACTTTTGTAAGAATGGCATTTGAGTTTTTTTGTATTTAATATTATGTATAACAGGGAGGGGAAAAAATGACTGACTGTATTTTCTGTAAAATTATTAAGGGAGAAATTCCTTCAAAAAAAGTTCTGGAAAATGAGAAGATTGTTGTTTTTCACGATATAAATCCTGCTGCACCTGTACATCTATTGATTGTACCCAAAAATCACACATCAGACATATTGTCATTAGCTGAACATGTCGATTCTGCTGAAATATTGAAAGCTGTGCTTGATGTTATCCCTGAAATAGCCAGAATAGCAGGTGTTGATCAAAAGGGCTTCAGATTAATTAATAATTGTGGCAAAGAAGGCGGACAGACTATTGACCATTTGCATTTTCATCTTTTGGGCGGACGTGATCTTGGTGAGAAGTTATTATAGCGTAAATATCTACAGGCAAATTCAGGAAAAACTGCATCTGTAAGCAACTACCGTAAAAACAGTTTTGATTTGCAGTTGACTACTAAAGGCTTTTGCCTGTATAATATCCCTTGATGTCGCAGTACGATATTGTATTCGGCAGACTAAGCGAAAACCGCCGTGAGGGGAGTGAAATAGATGTCAGAAGTCAGAGTAAAAGAAAATGAAACCCTTGACAGCGCTCTGAGACGCTTTAAGCGTTCTTGTGCCCGGTCCGGCGTTCTTGCTGAGGTTCGTAAACGTGAACATTATGAGAAGCCCAGCGTAAAGCGCAAAAAGAAATCTGAAGCTGCAAGAAAGAGGAAACGCTAATCCATGAAAGTTAAAGATGCTCTGTTCGAGGACTTAAAGAAAGCCATGCGTGATAAAGATATGTTACGCAAGGAGCTTTTGCAGATAGTCAGAGCCGGTGTTTTGCAAATTGAGAAAGATCAGAAGATTGAACTTGATGATACAGGTGTTCTGGACATTATAGCAAAAGAGTATAAGAAAAGAGCTGAGAATTTAACTGAGCTGGAACATAGTGGACGTGAAGATATTCTCGACAAGAATAAAGCAGAAATGGCTATTCTTGAAAATTATCTTCCCAAACAGCTTTCCGAGCAGGAAATAACAGAACTGGTTGAGGCTGCAATTAAAAAGGCTGATGCTCAATCGGCTCGTGACATGGGTAAAGTTATGAAAGTACTTATGCCTGAAGTCAAGGGAAAGGCTGATGGCAAGTTGGTTAATCAAATAGTGAAAAAACTGCTTGTTTAATGCTTACTAATTGAACAGATTTTTGAAAAGGGCTCGATGTCGCTTAAGCGGCAATCGAGTCTTTTTGTTCATTGACATAATGGGTATAATTTATATAAGAGAAAAAAGAAGGAAGGGGGAGTTTATATGTATTTGCAAAAAGACTGGATAGTAAAAGAGTACGATCATTTATCTGAATATATATCCGAACAGAATAATGATTTGTCGCTTTCTGATCAAATATTGATCAGAAGAGGCTATTTGACTGCTGAACAAAGAGCTTCCTTCTACAATGCCAGCTTATCTGACTTACATGATCCTTTGCTTTTTGCAGATATGGAAAAAGCATGCCGGGCTATAATTGAACACGGTGAGGCAGGTGAGTTGATCATGATTCATGGCGATTATGATGTTGATGGTCTGACTTCAACTGCTTTATTGATTCGCGCACTTAAAAGAGCTGGAATGAAATGTGATTGGGTAGTTCCTGACCGACTTCTGGATGGATATGGCTTGTCTCAGGGCAGTGTAGATAAAATTATTGAATTAAATCCGGGACTTGTCATAACAGTAGATTGTGGTATAGCAAGCATAGATGAAATAAAACAATTAAACGATGAGGGTATAGACGTAATTGTGACTGATCATCATGAGTGCAGATCAGAGCTTCCACCTGCTCTGGCTCTGCTGAATCCTAAGATACCGAATTGTAGTTATCCGTTTAAAGGCCTTGCAGGTGTGGGTGTTACCTTAAAACTGGTGCAGGCACTGGATTTTTTTATGAATGGAAAAATCAGATGGTCTACTGACTTATCTCTTGCCGCCCTAGGTACAGTAGCTGATGTTGTTCCTTTGATTGATGAAAACAGAATACTTGTTAATGCAGGTATTGCTCAAATAAATAAAGGCTTGCCGGAAATACCTTCTGGTCTTTGTGCATTAATGGAATTGTGTCAGAAAAAAAATATGATAAATTCGGGCACTCTTGGTTTTACCATTGCACCAAGATTAAATGCTGCCGGCAGAATGGGGGACATAGAACCTGCATTAAGCCTTCTTTTAACTGATGATCAGGAGCAAGCAAAACTAAAAGCGAAAAAACTAAATGATCTTAACAGTCAAAGACAGCAACTCGAGCAGGAAATTATGGAGCAGGCAATAGCTGAAATTGAAAGTACAGCGGATCTGCCCCAGACTGCTGTTCTTGTTTTAGCGTGCAAAAACTGGCATCCTGGAGTTATAGGAATAGTTTGCTCGAGACTTGTTGATCTTTATTATCGGCCTGTAATAATGCTTGCAGGTGACAATAGTGATAATTTGCGAGGATCATGCCGTACTTATGGTGAATTTGATATTCTGGCTGCTCTTGAAGCTGCAAAAGAATATATTTTAACCTTTGGGGGACATAAAAAAGCAGCCGGCCTGGAAATAAAATATCAACAGCTGGGAAATTTCACTCGAGCAATCAATGAATTCGCTAGAACAACTGCAAGCAGTACACCTTCTCGTCCTTCAATTGAAGTAGATATGTTATTATCTGAACAGGATTTAAATATTGATAATGCAGAGTCTATTTCCTTGCTGGAACCTTTTGGCGAATTAAACAGACAGCCACTTTTTATATCTGAAGGATTCACAATTGCTCAATGGAATCTGGTAGGAAATGGCAGACATGTTAAAATGTCGGTTTTAAGTCCTAATGGTAAAAAAATCGATGCTATTGCTTTTGGTATGAGTGATGCCGATGAACTTTTTGATTTAGGCGATAAGGTGGATCTTTTATATTCTCTGGAGATTAATGAATGGCAAAACAGAAAAAATGTGCAGCTTATGATACGGGATATAAAACAAAGTGATATTGGTTGTGATTTTATTGATCGGCCTTGGATTGTAGATTCTTTATATAGAAATAACTGGGAATTAAAAGATTTGGCCAATAAATTTAATCAGCCTCTTTCAGCATTTTTGCCTGAAAAATCTGATTATAAAACTGTTTATCAATATATAAAATCAAGATTTAAACAAAATGCTTTGGAAATAGATTTAAAAATTCTGGCAAAAAGAATATCATGCAGTTACAGGATCGGCTTAAATACGTTTAAACTAATCAGAGTGTTATCGGTTTTCGAGGAAAGTAAATTGATAAAAATAGATTGGCTTGAAAAAGGAAGATGCAGACTTGCTTTGCGTGAAGTATCTGCAAAGGTAAAACTTGAACACGCACCTGCCTTCAGACGATTGCAGGCAGAGGGGGAAGCACAATGAACAGGGAAGAAAAATATATAGATTCAGACAATCTGGAATTATCTGCAGATGCTTCTGTTAATGAAGGTAAGACAGCAAGTCTGGATGGAGAAGGTCCTGTTACACATAGTGATATTGTTGATCAGCATATACTGGAAGAAGCAGAACCTGTTTTGCAGAGAATTATTGATACGTACACCGATTATTCTGGTTCAGATGATGCAGAACGCATACGAGATGCTTTTTTATTTTCCAAAAAAGCTCATGAAACACAAAGACGTGCTACAGGAGAACCATATATAATTCATCCTCTGGCAACTGCAGAAATATTAATTGAGCTAGAAGTTGATTGCGACACTTTGGTTGCTGCTTTATTGCATGATACAGTAGAAGATACCGGCATTACGGTAGATGAAATATCTGAAAAGTTCGGTGAAAACGTTGCTATGCTTGTGGACGGCGTGACTAAGTTGAGCCGTATACCATATTCTTCAAAAGAAGAAATACAGGCAGAAAATTTCAGAAAAATGTTTTTGGCAATGGCTCGTGATATAAGAGTTGTTCTTATAAAACTGGCAGATCGCCTTCATAATATGCGTACCATAAAGCATATGACGCCGGAAAAACAACTTGAAAAGGCAAGAGAAACTCTTGATATATATGCTCCTCTTGCACATCGTCTTGGTATTTATAAAGTAAAGTGGGAGCTTGAAGATTTATGTCTACGCTATATAGACAGAGAAGTATATTATGAGCTTGTCGGCTCCATATCACAAAAAAGATCTGAAAGAGAACATTATCTGGAGGATATTATATTCCAGTTAAAAAATAAAATTGCTGAGATTGGAATAAAAGCAGAAATAGAAGGCCGTCCAAAACATTTTTACAGTATATATCATAAAATGAAAACACAAGATAAAAGTCTTGATCAGATTTATGATCTTTTCGCCACGCGTATAGTGGTCGATACTGTTTCTGATTGTTATGCTGTATTAGGTCTGGTTCATGAACTATATAAACCTATGCCGGGGCGTTTTAAAGATTATATTGCTATGCCAAAACCCAATATGTACCAGTCGCTCCATACTACTGTTATTGGACCCAAAGGTATACCATTTGAGGTTCAGATACGTACTTTTGCCATGCATAGAACTGCAGAATACGGGATTGCTGCGCATTGGCGTTATAAAGAGAATAGTTCTGCCAATTCCAGAAATGAGCCGTTTGAAGGTAAACTGAACTGGTTACGTCAGCTTCTTGAGTGGCAGAAGGATATGCGCGATGCCGGTGAGTTTATGGAGTCACTAAAATCAGGTTTAGTTGCCGATGAGGTTTTTGTGTTTACTCCTAAAGGTGATGTTCGGTCACTTCCAGCCGGATCAGTACCAATTGATTTTGCCTATAATATTCATAGCGGTATCGGCAATAGAATGTATGGAGCCAAAGTTAATGGCAGAATTGTTCCACTAACTTATGAATTAAAAAATGGAGATATAATAGAAATACTTACATCTGAAAAAGTACATGGTCCAAGCAGAGACTGGTTGAAAATAGTAAAAAGCGCCTCCGCCAGAACTAAAATAACTCAGTGGTTCAAAAAAGAGATGCGTGAGGAAAATGTAATTCGAGGCAAGGAAATTGTCGAAAGAGAAATCCGCAAAACAGGTTTTCAGCCATCACAACTTTTGAAACAAGAGTTGCTTGAACCAGTTTTCAAGAAATATACTTTTAATACTCTTGATGATATTTTAGCTGCTGTTGGTTATGGTGGTCTTTCAGCCGGCAAAATTGTGCCCAGACTTAGAGATGAATATATACGTAATCTTCCTGAAGAAGAAAGATTGAAGCTGGGTTATAGAATATCACCAAGCGGCCAGGTCATATATAGTCCTGTTACAGCCGCTGCCGAAGCTGCTGAAGAAGGACAAACTTTGCCTAGATCAGGCAAAAACAAAAAAAATAATCGATATGATCAGGGCATAATTGTTAAAGGCATTGAAAATTGCCTTGTAAAAATGTCCCGCTGCTGCAGTCCTGTACCGGGAGATCCGATAATAGGATATGTCACGAGAGGTAAAGGCGTAGCAGTTCATAGAACAGACTGCACCAATATAAGGCATTTGCTGGAAGCTGCTGCCGGGTCTGGGGCTGATGCTGAAAAAGCATCAAGATTAATAGATGTAGCATGGTCGCAGGAAGACAATTCTACCAGTTATCAGGTAGAACTCAAAATTCTGGCTAGAGACCGGAGGCACTTGCTTGGAGATATCTCAAATGCAATAGCAGAAGAAAAGGTTTCTATTCTTTCCGGGCAGATGACTGCGATGAAAGACGTAACGGCAACTTTATTAATGTCGGTCGAAGTTAGCAATCAGCAACAGTACGATCGTCTTCTTGGTAGAATAAAAGCAGTAAAAGATGTTATTGAAGTAAGAAGAGGACATTAAAATTAAACTTCAGAAAAGATACAAATTTGTGTTTTAGCCAATAAAGATGTGGCTGTATTTTGTTTAATGTCAAAAAAATACAAATCAAGGCAAAATAGTTGCATAAAAAAGTTCAATATTTATATAAAATGACATCAAGGCAGGTGTTGATAGAAGATGTATGACCTCGATAATGATCCAATTTGTGATCTGAACCTTGAAAAGATTTTTGCAGCATCAGATAACTACAGCAAAGCCTGTGGTGTTGTATGTCGCGTAATCAATGCAATGGGTGAAACAATACATCTCTCTCTGGTTGGTGACCAGGCAAATATTTGTGAACTTGCTTCCAATGTATTGCCAGGTGCCAGAAAACATGGTCAGACGGATGAAAAATCAAATGTTTGTTCCAATTCACACTTGTATGGTTGTTATCAGTCAGAACGTTTTGGCGGACAATATGTTTATTTCTGTCCACTTGGTTTGACACATTGGGCATCCCCGCTGATTTGTAATGATACTGTGGTTGGCGCTCTTCTAGGCGGACCGGTACATATGGTTGACCCTGATGAATTTATGGTTGACGAATATGTTGGCAAGCATGGTATTCCTGATTATCTGGCAGCAAAATTAAAAAGCAAAATGGACAGTGTGCCAGTCATTTCTCCTGACAAAGTAAACAGTATGAGTGAAATTCTGTTTATGACTGCAAACTCTTTATCTGACAGAAGCTTCGATACACTTGAACAGAAAAAAGAATCAGGAGATTTACAGGCTGAGCTTTGGGATCAGATCAGTTTTTTGAAATCTTATGCATATGCTGAAGATGAAAAACTTTCTTACCCTATTGATAAGGAAGCAAAATTGCTTGAATTGATTGAAACCGGTGACAAGGCTGGTTCTCAAGAAGTCCTCAATGAAATTTTGGGACATATTTTTTTCTCCAGCAGTGGCAGCATAGAGGTAATGAAAGCAAGAGTTATTGAGCTTGTAGTATTATTATCTCGTGCATCAATAAGAGGTGGAGCTGATATACAACAGATTTTTGGCTTGAATTATACGTATTTGAATAAAATAAACACTTTCAGAAATATAGATGAAATTGCTTATTGGTTATCGGGAATTATGGCTAGGTTTACAGATCAAGTCTTTAATTTGACCAATGTAAAACATGCTGATGTTATATATAGAGCTGTAGATTATGTAAAAAAGAACTATATGCGAAAGGTAACTCTGGAAGAAACAGCAGCTCATGTTTTTCTTAGCACAGCTTATTTCAGTAGGGTTTTCAAGGAGGAAATGGGGGAGAATTTTAATGCTTATGTCAATCTGGTAAGGATTGAAGCTGCTAAAAAATTGCTTCTAAATGAACAAGTGCCCCTGGTAGATATCTCATCCCTTGTTGGTTTTGAGGGTCAGAGTTATTTCTCAAAAGTATTTAAGAAAATGACGGGATTGACTCCAGGAAAATTTAGAGAATCCCGAGGGCGTAAAAAAAATACCGGCAGTATAAGATAAAATTTTAATTTTTGAAAAACTTGCCTTGAAAAAGATTTTTGTTAAGCAAAAATAAAATTATTTTGAAATTTAAGAGGAGGAAAACATGGAAATTCTGGAAAAAATCTCTGAATCACTACAAAGAGGAAAGGCAAAAGATGTAAAAGTCATGGTGCAGGAAGCTGTTGATGCTGGCATCTCTGCTGAAAGTATTCTTAACGAAGGTCTTTTATCAGGCATGAATGTTATCGGTGTTAAATTCAAAAATAATGAGGTTTATGTACCTGATGTTCTTATTGCCGCCAGAGCAATGAAAGCAGGAACACAAATACTTAAGCCTTTATTGGCATCAGATGGTGTTGAGGCCAGCGGTAGAGTAGTTATTGGTACTGTTAAAGGTGATCTTCATGATATTGGCAAAAACCTTGTAACTATGATGTTGGAAGGAAAAGGTTTTGATGTTACCGATATAGGTACAGATGTACCTGCTGAGAAATTTATTGAAGTTGCTGTAGAAAAAGATGCTCAAATTATTTGCTGCTCAGCCTTGCTTACAACTACAATGGGAGAGATGAAAAATGTTGTTGAAGCTGCTGAAAAAGCAGGAGTAAGAGATCGTTTCACAATTATGGTAGGCGGTGCTCCTGTTAATGAAGCCTTTGCCAAAAGCGTTGGTGCCGATATTTACACTCCTGATGCAGCATCGGCTGCTGAAGCTGCTTTGGCAGCAATTGGCTGATACTGTAATTCTTCACTATAGTTAGGTAAATATAATTAATCCCCTTGCAGTAACCTTCAAAGTTATTTCAAGGGGATTTTAATTTAAGTTTTTGTAAATTCTTATTTCACTAATAAGGATCGATCGGTATTTAGGTATCAGATTTCAATTACAGAAACAAGTATCATAGGGCGGCGCCTTGTTCTTTCAAAAAGAAGATCTCGCAACTGGTCGCGCAGAGCTCCGCTTTGTATCATCGCTGCCAGTGGTTTATTAGTCTGATTTGCTCTGTTAGCAAATTGATTTATTTTTTTTCGGCATTCATTAAGGATTTTTTCTTTTTCACTTTCATAGATAAACCCTTTAGCCTGAAGATCCGGCTGACCGACAATATCACCTGTTTTCTGGTTAACTGCAATGAAAACCGATACAATACCATCATCTGCAAGCAGAAGCCTGTCTCTTAACACAAGACTATCAACATCACCCATACCGGAACCATCAATCAGGATACCTGCTGCAGTTGTAAATCCACCTATTCTGGCTTTGCCCTGTTTGTATTCAAAAATATCACCATTATTAAGCAAAAAGATATTTTCCCAGGCTGAGCCCATTGAATTAGCCAATTCAGCATGCTGATAAAGATGACGATATTCCCCGTGTCCAGGAACAAAATATTTTGGCTTAACCAATTGGTGCAAAAGCTTTAATTCTTCTTTGTAGGCATGACCAGAAACATGTATTTCGCTTAATGACTCGTATATAACATGAGCCCCCCGCTTAAACAATTCATTGATTACACGATAAATTGGTTTCTCGTTTCCTGGAATAGCACTTGAAGACAAGATAACTGTATCTCCCGGAATTATCTCTATACGTCTGTGCTCAGAAAATGCCATTCTTGTAAGTGCAGACATAGGTTCTCCCTGACTGCCTGTAGTGATGAAAAGTAATTGATCGGCATCATATCTGTCTATATGATTTACGTCAATTAAAGTGTCAGGATCCATCTGAATATAGCCCAAAGAATTAGCTGCATTGAAAACATTCAACATGCTTCTTCCCAATAACGCTACTTTTCGCCCATACATTTCCGCCGCTGTCAAAATTTGCTGCAAACGAAAAACATTGGAAGAGAATGTTGCAACAAATATTCTTCCTTCTGCTTTGGCAAAAAGATCGGCAAAGCTTTCACCTACTTTGCGCTCTGACGTAGTAAATCCATTTCTTTCAACATTGGTACTATCGGCAATCATCAGAAGAACTCCTTCTGAACCGATCTGAGCAATCCGAGCCAAATCCATGGGGCCACCGTGGATGGGAGTATAATCAATTTTGAAATCCCCGGAATGAAAAATTATGCCGGCAGGAGTACGTATAGACAGTGCATTAGCATCAGCTATACTGTGATTTGTGTGAATGAACTCAACATTAAAAACTCCTGCGTCAACACGATCTCCATCGCTGATCGCATTTAATTTAACGTTTTTTGCGCCTGATCCTCTATCTTCAAGCTTCAAACGTACAAGCTCAATTGTAAGCTTATTACCGAAAATAGGCACGTTTATTTCTTTGCACAGCCAAGGAAGAGCACCTATATGATCTTCATGACCATGTGTCAAAAAAATGCCACGTAATTTGTCCTTGTTTTTTATAACATACGAAAAATCAGGAATTACAATGTCAATTCCCGGCATATCTTCTTCAGGAAAACCTATTCCACAATCGACTATTATCATGTCGTTATCATATTCAATAACTGTCATGTTCTTGCCGATTTCACGCATTCCTCCCAGAGGAACAACCTTTAGTAAACCGCCGGAAGCAGGTCTTCTAGCTTGCCTGTTGCGAGGTGCTCTAGCTGAAGCCGTTTTTTGATTGTTGCCTGCTTTTTTTGGGGATTTGACAACCAAAGAGCCATCCTTTCTATTTCCACCTGCGGTTTTGCCTGTGGATTTGGACGCTCCACCTAAAGCAGACGATTTACTCTTCTCTGGAGTTTCTCGTCCACCGACTTTATTCTTTTGTAAGGGCATTTAGTAATTACCTCCGATTTTCTTTTAAATTTAATTCTGTGTCTATAATAGCATGATTATTGAAGTATATAAACAAAAATAATATCATTAAGACCTTGCGTAGCATGTGTTTCCATGATAGAATACATCAGTGCAAAAATTAAGACGTGATTTGTCTGTGCAGGAGGTGAAAACAATGCCGAATATCAAATCTGCCATGAAGCGCGTGAGAGTTTCTCAGCGTAAAACTGCTGTAAATAAAATGTACAAGAGTAATCTGCGTACTACCATCAAGAAAACTTATGCCGCTATCGATGCATCAGCTGACAATGCTTCTGCTTTGGTGCGTGAAACTCAGGTGAAACTTGACAAAGCTGCCGGCAAGGGCTATCTGCACAAGAATGCCGTTGCACGTCAGAAGTCACGTTTAGCTAAAGCCTTTAATAATGCAGGCAAAGCCTGATAAGTTTTTTTGTTTTTATATCAGATATTAAAAAACTGTCTCATCTTGCAAATTAGCAGAAGAGACAGTTTTGTTTTTTATGTTTGCTTTTGATTTATTAAATATAATTATGACAGCTTAAGCTTATGATGTACTTTTTTACCTTTTCTGATTATTGCCTCAGCGTTTATGAAATCTTCACTTTTCAAAGTAAAACCAAAATCAGATATAACCTTATCATTGAGATAAATGCCACCTTGCTTAATTAGTCTTCTGCCTTCCCCTTTTGATGGGATTAATCCGGCATTTAGCAAAACATCAAGCAATGACAGCCCTTTCCCCAATTCTTCAATACTGATCTCGGTACAAGGCATATTTTCTGATTTGCCGCTATTCTCAAAAATATCCTGGGCTTGTTTTTGCACTTTTTCAGCAATTTCATTACCGTGTACTATTTTAGTTACTTCAAAGGCAAGAACCTTTTTGGCTTCATTTATTTCTGCATCTTTGAGCAAAGCATATTTTTCTATTTCCGGCATTGGAATGAAGGTTAGAAGTTTCATACAGTTGATAACATCTGCATCATCTATATTTCGCCAGTATTGATAAAAATCAAAAGGCGATGTTTTTTCAGCATCCAGCCAAATAGCCCCTGATGCAGTTTTGCCCATTTTAGCACCTGCACTGGTTGCTAAAAGTTTAAAAGTCATTCCGAATGAACTTCCCTGATCTTTACGCCTGACCAGGTCGACCCCTGCAAGTATATTTGACCACTGATCGTCACCGCCCAGCTGAAGCTGACAGTTATGCTTACGGTAGAGCATGAGGAAATCATATGCTTGTAAAAGCATATAGTTAAACTCCAAAAATGTAAGACCTTTTTCCAGTCTTTGCTTATAGCATTCTGCCGTAAGCATTCTGTTTACCGAAAACTGTGAACCTATTTCTCTTATGAATTCAATATAATTCAATCCTAAAAGCCAGTCGGCGTTGTCGACCATAATAGCAGCATCTTCTTCGAAATCTATAAGTATTTGCATTTGTTCCTTAAATCTATTTACATTATGCCTTATAGTTTCTACAGTCAAAACCTGACGAAGGTCGCTGCGTCCTGAAGGATCTCCTATCATTCCTGTTCCGCCACCAAATAAAGCTATAGGTTTATGCCCTGCTTTCTGCATATGTGCCATAACCATCATTTGGACAAAATGACCCACGTGCAGACTATCTGCTGTTGGATCAAAACCAATATAGAAAGTAGCACCTGGTTTCCCAAGTAATTCACGTACTTCTTCTTCATGCGTAACCTGAGCTAGATATCCGCGCTCTTTTAATGTATCAAATACATTCTGTTCCATTTGCATACAGCTTCCTTTCTCTGATTAATCTGTGCTATTTTAGCCCATTATAACCTCGGTGTCAAAATCAACTCCACAACGCTGGTTTGCGGCCAATGCCCATAAATCACTTGCCTGCAAATCTTTGGCTGCTTGTTGATAAATTTTGCTTTCTTTTCCAAATTCAATAAAATCTGAAGCTCTGGTTATTATAGGCAAATCGGCATATTTTCGCATTAGTTTAAGCAGGTGGCGTCCTTTCTTGTCGAATGCCAAAATTCTCAAATATTGTGGCTCTGAATCTGTAAAGATTGAATCATCTTGATAAGTCTGCATCAGTACAGCAAGCAAAGCTCTTTGTATCCTTGTTCGTGGGAATCTTTTTGTATCTGCTTGTTTCAGAAGATTGGATAATCTTCCTTGATCTAAAGACATATCTTTGTTTTGAATTTCCGAGAGTAGGTTTAAGTCAGATCTTCCTCCATATTTATAGTTAGGTCGTTTAGCTGCTTCTGCTAAACGCCTGTCAAGTCCTTCTTGCATAAAAGCAATTGCAGATAGATGGTTTTCAGGCATAGTTCTAAGCATTGTGATTATTTGAGGAGCTAAATCATCCAGCATCAAAGGGGCTCGTCCGGCTGAAAATGAATCCATCATAACAGCTAGCGATTCTGCTGGCATATGCAGACTTAGTTTTTCAATCAGATCAGCAAAATCAGGTTGTTTTCTTTGAGGACTGCTACACGTAAAGCCCAAAGTTTCACCAATTGTTTTTCGAATTGAGCTTGCACTGGCTAAAATACCTTCCTTTGGCAATAGTGTGTCTTTATAATCCTGCCCATGCCTTACAATTGTAAAGGCTTTAGGTTTTCGCTGATTTTTTAAGCTATTTAAAACTCGCAGGTATTCTATAGCCAGAATATTATTTGATTGATTGAGAGTTTCAGCTTTTTGGGCTCCCACAAGACTGCTCACAGCCGCTTGGCGAGCCGCAGGCCAGGAATAACCCTTATCAAGAGCTTTTTTTATTTCAATTTGATATTCCGAAGTTTCATTGCCGATTATATCGGCAATTTGATTAAGTAAATCAATATCACCGCATTCACTACCAAAAACTATATTCTGAACAATACCTGTCGATACAAGCGTTTTTATGCTTCCATCAGCAAACCTTCCAGCACTGTTGGCGGCAAAAACAAAAGGAAGTTCTATAATCAGATTAACACCGCAAGCTAAAGCTGCTTTTGCCCGATCCCATTTGTCCATTATCCCAGGCTCTCCTCTTTGAGTAAAAGAGCCGCTCATTACAACAATTACAGCGCAATCTTCGCCCAGTTTTTTTCTTGCTTCCTTTATCTGCCAAAGATGTCCCGAGTGGAAAGGGTTATATTCAGCTACAATACCAATTGTTTTCATTTAATATCCTCTTTTGTTTTCTTTTATTCAATGATTAACATATTCAGGATTTTGTTTGTCTTTCTGTTTTGCGTTAAAATACATTTATTAAAGTATAATACAATAGTTATGATAATAACAAAGTAAACTAAACAAGTATGCATAACTTGTGCGTAAGAATGGAAAGTAGATATTATGGCAAAAAAGAAACAGAAAATAAAAATTCTGCTCCTGTCTGGTCTGGCTCTTATTATAATCGTAATTGCTGCGATACTTATCCTCAGGCGTTTCGATTTTTTTGAAAAAACAGATTTGCCGGAAATAGAAATCAGTATTCCAGGTTCGGTAGAATTCCTTGAAACTTCATTTGCCGGAGATGTTGAGCAAATGTTGCTTGAAGGTGATACGGCTGCAAAACTGGAGCAAAGACTTTTAAATCTAAATAATACTGACTATGGTATTAGTGAGTGGTATCAGCTTCCGATCAGAAGTGAATCCGAACCAGCCAAATCATCAGAAATATTACTTGCTTCTGACCAGATTTTGTATGCCAAGTATCTTGTTGAGCAAAATAGATTAAAAGACATAGTTACCTGGCTTGATAATTTTGAGAAAAAATTTGTAGATTCCGGTAAAGTTGTTAAATATATACAGGTAAATGATGCAAAGGAAATAACAAAATCAGAAATATCCTGGGAAGCAAGTCTGTCTTATGCGGACTTATTACTTTCAATTTATAGCAAGGATCCCCAGACAGAACTCTGGAGTAAGATAATAATAACTTCGGAATATTTGCTTTCTGTATTTGACAATAAAAGCGGCCCATCGGCAAATCTTAAAGTTGCCATTCCTACAGCCGCTCCTGCCCCTGATCCTGCTGCAACACCGACCCCAAGACCTGTTGTATCACCGGTTCCTGAGAAAACAGCAGAATATGATCTTATAATGCTTGCAAGTGTAGATATTGCTGCAATTAGAAATCTGATACAGATTGATGATTCATGGCAAAGTGTTTATGATTATTGGCTGGAGATTATAAAAGGATCCCTAATAAGTGAGGAGATGCCTTTGTATGCACTTGCCGTTTGGCCTGACCATCAAACTTATCTAAATTATGCTGGCGATCAACCTGAAGTTAATGTGGAAGCAAGTCTGCAGATTTTATTGAATCTATGCAGAGTAGGGGAGCAGGATCCAAGAACTTTGCGTTGGATAACTGACAAAATGCTAAATGGTTTTGCTGTTTATGAAAGCTACAATGTTATACAAGGCCATGCCGGATCTACGGAAGAAGTTATCAGGGGATATGCCATGATAGCCAGAATAGCCAGAATAACTGAAGATACAACTTTGTATAACCGTGCAATTAATCGTCTCAGCTGGCATATTGCGACAAATCAGAGATCAGATGCACTTAATGCTGTTTTCCGTCAGGATGATCAGGGAATAATCAGAGTTTGGTCATCAGATAATATCTGGAGTTTACTGGCTTTTAGATGATTAAATTTTCTAACAGTGATAAAATATAATGGTGTGGAGCATTATATATATGTTATTATCTCAGCGGCGTCATTATAAGAGGATATGTTTTGATAAAACATGTGAAAACAGTTGAATATCCTGATAATATTGTATATACTAATGGGCGTTGAAAATGAACCTGGTTTCCCGCGAGTCAACAGACAGCGGGAAATTTGCGTTCATAAATGATTACATTTAAAGATTTAATGAAGAGAGGTTTTGTACAATGGGATTCATTGATTCAATCATCGAAAAAGCCCGCAATGACAAAAAAACTATTGTCCTTCCCGAGAGTTATGATCCGAGGACGGTTGAGGCCTGTGCCAAAATTATTGACAGAGGCATTGCTAATGTGGTTCTGATTGGTGATAGGGAGAAAATTCAGGCAGTTGCTCCACAATGGGATGTTTCAGGTGCTACTGTTGTAGACCCTGCTTCCAGCGAATATTATGAGATATTTTCTGAGGCTTTTTATGAAATGAGAAAAGCAAAGGGTATGACTATCGAGAAAGCTAAACAAACGATGCTTGATCCTTTGTTTTTTGGTGTAATGATGGTAAAACAAAATAAGGCAGACGGTATGGTTGCCGGTGCTGTGAACAGCACTTCAAATACTTTACGCCCTGCTTTGCAGATATTAAAAACCGCTCCCGGTACAAAACTGGTTTCTTCTTTCTTTATAATGGTTGTACCTGATTGTGAATATGGTTCAAACGGAACTTTTCTGTTTTCTGACTGTGGTCTTATGGAAGATCCTGATGCAGCACAATTATCAGAAATAGCTCTTTCATCTGCTAAAAGCTTCAATAATCTGACAGGTCTTGAACCAAATGTTGCTATGCTTTCTTATTCAAGCTATGGCAGTGCAAACAGCCATTTAACAAAAAAAGTCATAGAAGCAACAAAACTGGCAAAAGAAAAGGCTCCTGATCTTAATCTCGACGGTGAGCTCCAGCTTGATGCTGCAATTGTTCCAGAAATAGGTCAGAGCAAGGCTCCTGACAGTGCTGTCGCAGGTAAAGCAAATGTACTTATTTTCCCTGATTTGAATGCTGGCAATATAGGATACAAGTTAGTTCAAAGACTTGCAAAAGCAGAAGCTTATGGCCCGGTTACACAAGGGATTGCACGTCCTGTAAATGATTTATCTCGAGGCTGCAGTGCTGAAGATATAGTTGGTGTTGCTGCAATTACTGCTGTTCAGGCACAGGGGGTATAAGGAATGAATGTATTGGTTATAAATGCCGGTAGTTCTTCTTTGAAATATCAGCTTCTAAAAGTTAGTTCAGGTCAGGTTATTGCTAAAGGCGGTGCTGAACGCATCGGTTTGCAAAATGCATTTATTAAACATATAGGAATAGACAAAGATCCGGTTACCTTAAATGTTGATATGCCCGACCATAAAGTTGCCGTTGAATCTGTTCTGAAAGTTTTGACTTCAGAAGATAATGGAGTTATCTCCAGTATGGATGAAATAGATGCTGTAGGACACCGGGTAGTTCACGGTGGTGAGAATTTTTCTTCTTCCGCACTGATCACTCCTGAAGTTAAAAAAGCTATTAAAGCATGTTATGATCTGGCTCCTTTGCATAATCCGCCTAATATGACAGGTATTGAAGCCTGTGAAGAAGCGATGCCTAGTGTGCCTCAGGTAGCTGTATTTGATACTGCTTTCCATCAGAGCATGCCTGCAAAATCCTATATGTATGCCCTGCCTTATGAAATGTATGAAAAGCATGGTGTTAGAAAATATGGATTCCACGGTACTTCTCATGGTTATGTTGCAAAGCGTGCTGCCGAAATGTTGCAAAAACCAATAGAAAAATTAAAACTTATTACCTGTCATCTGGGCAATGGTTCTTCTATTGCTGCGGTAAAGAATGGTAAATGTGTAGATACTTCTATGGGGCTGACTCCCTTGGCAGGTATATGCATGGGAACAAGATCAGGTGATATTGATCCGGCAATAGTAACTTTCCTGATGAATAAGGAAAATCTTGATGCTAAGGGCATTGATGATTTGATGAATAAAAAATCAGGTGTTATGGGAATTTCAGGTGTAAGCAGTGATTTTAGAGATCTTTATGCAGCCGCTGGTGAAGGCAATAAAAAAGCTTCCCTGGCTCTTGATATGTTCAAATACCAATGCCGTAAATTTATTGGTGCTTACTCAGCTGCTATGGGCGGTGTTGATGCTGTTATCTTTACTGCCGGCATAGGAGAGAATACAACGGATATCAGACTTGGTGCCTGTGAAGGTCTTGATTACATGGGAATTCAAATTGATCCTTATAAAAACTCAGCCGTAAAGGGTCGTGAAGCAGAAATATCTACTGATGAATCACATGTAAAGGTTTTGGTTGTGCCCACTAATGAAGAGTTGGCTATTGCACAGGAAACGGCAAAGGTTGTAGGATTTAAAATCTAATTATCATTTTGAGACAAGCAAGTTAGGAGTTTTATAATATGGCAGGTAAAGAGAAGGTAGTAAAAGCCATTACGGCAATGGATCAGGATTTTACCCAGTGGTATACAGATGTGGTATTAAAAGCAGAATTGATAGATTATTCTGCTGTCAAAGGCTGTATGATTCTGCGACCGTATGGATTTGCTATCTGGGAAAATATTCAAAAAAATCTCGATCAGATGTTTAAGGATACTGATCACGAGAATGTTGCCATGCCTATGTTTATTCCCGAGAGCCTTTTGCAGAAAGAAAAAGATCATGTGGAAGGTTTTGCTCCGGAGGTGGCCTGGGTTACTCATGGCGGAAGTGAAAAATTAGCGGAACGCCTTTGTATCAGACCTACTTCTGAAACATTGTTTTGTGATCATTATGCACAGGTTATTCAATCATGGAGAGATTTGCCGAAGCTTTATAATCAGTGGGTTTCAGTAGTTCGCTGGGAAAAAACAACACGCCCATTTTTAAGATCTACAGAGTTTTACTGGCAGGAAGGACATACTGCTCATGCCACTGCTCAGGAAGCTGTTGAAGAGACAATAAAAATGTTGAATGTATATGCTGATTTTTATCGCGATTATCTGGCTGTTCCTGTCGTAAAAGGACAGAAAACTGATAAAGAGAAATTTGCAGGTGCAGAGGAAACTTATACTGTTGAGGCTATGATGCATGATGGCAAAGCTTTGCAGTCAGCTACGTCTCATTATTTTGGCGATGGTTTTGCTAAAGCCTTTGATATCCAGTACAGTGATAAAAATAATCAGCTGCAATATGTTCATCAGACATCATGGGGGCTTTCAACTCGTTCTATCGGTGCTATTATCATGGTTCATGGTGATGATAGTGGGCTTGTTCTCCCACCTAGAATAGCACCTTTACAGGTTGTAATTGTTCCTATTGCTGCTCATAAACCAGGTGTAAGCGAAAAGGCCTCTGAAATCAAATCATTACTTTCTTCTCAGTTCAGAGTAAAACTTGATGATTCTGATAAAATGCCAGGCTGGAAATTCAGTGAATACGAGATGAAAGGTGTGCCTTTGCGTCTTGAGCTTGGTCCACGTGATCTGGAAAATAATCAATGTGTTGCGGTGCGCCGTGACACAGGTGAAAAAATTGTATTATCACTTGATAATTTATTGGAGAATGTTCAAAATTTGCTTGATGAAGTTCATAATACTTTGTATCAACGTGCTCTTGACAGCATGAACAGCCGCATTTATTCTGCGACGGACTGGCAGACTTTATCTAAGCTGCTTGCTGAAAAACCTGGTTTTGTTCGCTCTATGTGGTGCGGATCACTTGACTGTGAACTCAAAGTCAAGGAAGAACTCGGAGCTACTTCAAGATGTATGCCTCTTGAGCAGACAAAAATATCAGATCAATGTGTTTGTTGCGGCAAAGAAGCCAGCCATGAAATTATTTGGGGCAAGGCATACTGATGTTTGAACTGGCTTATGATTGTATTGTTTAATACTAACTTATTAGACCGGCATTATATCTGAGAAAAATCAAGATCATATTCTACGTTTATTTCAAAAGACCTTCCGGCAGCCTCTGTCAGGAGGTCTTTTCTTAAATTTAACTTATCTGAACTTGCTGCAATTATATCGTATGACGGCAATGACAAACTATAGGCAGTCAGCTGCTGTCTTTTCAAAAAATTGCCATTGATATCCTTAAAATACTTATTATAACTGTTTTTTCCATATTTCCCATCACCAAGCAATGGATGTCCGATATAAGACATATGTGCTCTTATTTGATGCGTTCTGCCTGTTATCAGTTCTATTTCCAGTTCTGAAAATGATTTTTGCTTGTTTTTGGCATTAGGCCATGATTTTAAAACCTTGTAGCCGGTAATAATCTGTTTAGCATTTTTGCCTGGTTTGTCATTTATGTACACATGATTTTCACGAGAATCTTTTTGCAGCCAGGCTTTTAGTACATCTGTTTTCTTTTCCGGAATACCTTTTACAAGACATCTGTATTTTTTGTTTATCAGACGATTTTTTATTAGTTCACTTATAAGCTCATAACTTGAGTTGTTTTTGGCCAGTAAAATCAAACCTGCTGTATTTCTATCTAAACGATGACATAATTTTATATTTTGATCTGACCATATTGAGTGAACAAGATCTATTAATGTAATTTCTTCTGAAATTTCATTTTCATTTTTATGAACTTGCAAACCAGCTTTTTTTGATAAAACCAGCAGATTATTATCTTCATATATTAATTCAAAATACTGATTGTTCTTACAAAAACTTTTTCCTTCTATTCCTTCGACAGAGTAATCAGAAATATTCAGATCATCTTTTATATTGTCAGGCCAATAGCAGGTGATTTTATCGCCACTTTGCAAGCGCAGATCATCTTTGCATTTTATATTATTAATGCGGATATCTTTGTTTTTTAATGCTTTGAAAATAACTGCTCCTGTGAGAGCAGGATTATGAAGTCTTATTATTCCTGATAATTTGTAATTATCGCAGTTGTCTGCAACTTTCCATTCCTGTTTTATGGGCATAAAAAACCTCAGCTCGTTAATAGTAATGCCGCCATTATTACAGATAACAAATCGATTGACAAGTTGAACAATGGATAAACCATCCCTGTAAAAAATAAAATACTCAGAAAAAAGGGTTCAATGATTAAAAATCTTGACCCTTCAATTTGCTTGATATAAACTTGTTAGGATATATGTTGCAATAAGAGGTGAATACAATGTCAGTAAAAACTGTGATGGTAATTTTCGGTGGTGTTTCTACCGAGCATCTGATATCGAGAAGATCAGCATTTAATATAATATCCGGTCTCAGAAAAGCAGGAAAGCGCATTATTACTCTAGGTATTACACAAAAAGGAGAATGGCTGCCATATTCTGGAAGTGATGAAGCAATCCTTGATGGATCATGGGAAAAATTTGCCAGAAAACAGTATTTGAGTGCCTGCGCAAGCAAAGACAATGATATTCCTTTGTCTCCAGAAAAATGGTTGATAAATTTGGTAGGGGAAAAGCCTGACTGTATTTATCCTGCCGTTCACGGCATAAATTGTGAGGATGGTTCTTTACAGGGTTTGCTGCAGCTTTGTTCTATACCTTATGTGGGTTGTAATGTTCTGGCTTCAGCAGCAGGCATGGACAAACGTCACAGTAAAATGATTTTTGAACAGGCTGAAATTCCACAATGCAAATATATGATTGCCAGGCGCAGTGAAATAGAAAATAATATTGATGCTGTTATTGAACGGATAAAAAAACAAATAGGGTTTCCCTGTTTTTTAAAGCCTAATCAAGGTGGATCTTCAGTTGGAACTAAAAGAGTAGATAACGTTGACTTAATTGCATCTGCACTTGCTGAAGTGGCTGATTATGATAATATTGTGCTGATAGAGGAATTCGTTAAGGCAAGAGAAATAGAAGTTGCAATTATGGGTAATGATGATCCTCAGACTGCTGTTATCGGCGAAGTTGCTACTGCAGAAGATATAGATTATTATGATTATGAAACAAAATATTTTAGTGCTGAAGGAGCAAAAATATTATTACCAGCTCCTTTAAATGATGATCAGGAACAAAGAATTCGAGACTATGCAGTTGATGCATATAAATCGCTTGGCTGTAGCGGGCTTTCCAGAGTGGACTTTTTTCTGACCGGCGAGGGAAAGATATTTATCAATGAGATAAACACATTGCCGGGATTTACTCCAATCAGCATATTTCCTCAGGCTTTTGCTAAATCCGGTTATACAATAGAAGAATTGGTAACACGCTTGTGTGAATTAGCTGTCGAGGAATTTAAGGCAGTACAGCGCCGGGAGTTGATATGACAGAATTAACGATAAACGAAAATTCTGAAAAGGAAATAATTGATCCTAATTCTGAAAAAGCAATTGGCATTTTTGATTCGGGGTTAGGCGGCCTTACAGTATTAAAAGAAATAATATCTCTTTTGCCAAACGAAAACACAGTTTATTTTGGGGATAGTGGAAGAACTCCTTATGGTAGTAAATCAGCAGATACAGTCAGGCATTATTCTAAACAGAATACACGTTTTCTACTTGATCAGGGTGTGAAAATGATTGTGATTGCCTGTAATACAGCTAGCGCCCAGGCTTATGACGAAGTTCAGAAAATTGCTGGTGTTCCGGTTATAGAAGTTATTACTCCAGGTGCCCAGGCTGCTATTACCCGTACCAAGAATCATCGTATAGGTGTGATTGGTACAAGAGGTACTGTGCAAAGTGGAGTATATGCTCAGGCTCTGGCTAGAGTCAGCGGTAGACCCCTTCATATTAGTCAGCAGGCTTGTCCTTTGTTTGTAGGTCTTGCTGAAGAAGGCTGGTGGGATAATGACATTGTTAAATCAATAGCCGGTGTATATCTGGAACCATTGATAAAAGATAGAATAGATACACTTGTTCTGGGCTGTACACATTATCCACTTTTGACAAATGCAATTCGCTCTGTGATGGGGTCTCAGGTTGATCTCATAAATGCCGGTAAATCTGTTGCTGAACAAGTGCAGGTTCATTTGAAACAGAACAATCTTTTAAATAAGCAGAAAACAGAGGGCTGGCATCAATATTTCAGCAGTGACAGCAGCAGCCATTTTCAACAGCTCGGAAGCAATTTTTTGCAAAAAAGAATAAAGGCAGCAGGTCATGTGGAAATTGAAAATTATTAAGATAGAGATCGAGGGGTAGCAGCTTATATGAAGCCAAATGTTCTGATTACAATAGAAGGACAACAATGGAGCGGACAAGAAGTCCCTGATTCAGTAAAATTGACGACTGAAGGCACTATGTTTCATCAGGAAGGTGCCTGGTATATTGTTTATGATGAAAGTGAAGCAACCGGCATGGAGGGAACAAGAACCACCATGCGGGTTGGAGATGATGGCATTGTTACTTTGCTTCGTCATGGTAGCCATGGGATGAAACTTACTTTTAGTGCAGGTGCTAGACACATAACAAGAATGGAAACTCCTTATGGAGATCTTGATGTAGGTATTTATACAAGTCTGGTTGACAATAAGATTGATCAAAGCGGTGGTTATGTTCATCTTGGATACAGCATTGATTTTAATCAGCAGGAACCTGTAAATACACGTTTAAATATGTTTATCAGAGAGCTAAAGTCAAAAGAGGATTGATCATATTATGACATTTGCACGAAATCTAAAAAATAAGGTGTTGAACAGTTGACAGATTGATCATTCTGATAGATAATATTGTTCGCGTCTGTGGAGGTATTATATGAAAATAGATGTGCTTTCACTGTCCAGAATGCCGGGAGAATCAATGCCGGTAAAGTTGGATGCAGAGAGTGTTAAATTAATTGTCCAGGATACAATTAATCAAAATCTTGAACAAGTTTTTTTTGATGGCTCTCTGAAATGCACTGATTACGGAGTATTCAAACTTGAAGGTAGGCTTAAGGCTGTTTTACGTGGTACATGTGACCGTTGTCTGGAACCTGCTTTGAGTGAAATAATTGTAGATGTTGATGAACAGTATCGACTGGTTGCAAATATTGATGAGAACCCGGAATCAGATGAATATTATGGCTATGCTGGCCATTCGATCATTATTGATCAGGCCATCAGAGACAATCTGCTGTTGAATATTCCTTTGCAGGTTTTATGTAAAGAGAATTGTTCCGGGTTTTGCCCGAAATGCGGCAGGAATTTAAATGAAGGTGATTGCGGATGTGTTAGTGATAACGCAGATGATACATCACCGTTTGGCAAATTAAGTAAACTGCTGCAGGACGACGAGGGTGTTCTGCGGACATAATGGAGGTGTAGAGGAATGGCTAATCCTAAACGTAAATGGTCCAAGGCCAGAACAGCGCGTCACAGATCAAACTGGAAACTGAGTGTGCCAGGACTGGTAGAATGCCCGCAGTGTCATACAAAGAAACTTGGACACAAAGTATGTAAAACCTGTGGTTATTACAAAGGCAGAGAAATTGTCAAGACGTCCGAAGCATAAGTTGGATCTGACAGTTTGTCAAATGTCAAAGGATCGTTGACGCAGCGGGGATGATTCTATCATGCTCGCTGCTTTTTTTCTCGAGGAGTCAATATGTCTGAACCCCAAGGACAGATAATCAGTCAGATTGTGACTGACAGTCTGGCATATGAGCTGGGAATCCAGCCTGGAGACCGCTTGTTGAGTATAGACGGTCAGCCGGTGCTGGACATTTTTGATTATCAGGTTAGACAATTAAATGAAAACCTGATTTTATTGTTTAGAAAAGCAGATGGCGATTTAATAGAATTTGATCTTGAAAAAGATGAAGATGAAGATTTAGGTCTGATTTTTGATAATCCACTGTTGACTGATTGTACTAAGTGCCACAATCGCTGCGTTTTTTGTTTTATTGATCAGTTGCCTTCAGGTATGCGCAAGTCTTTATACTTCAAGGATGATGATATGCGTATGTCGTTTTTGCATGGTAACTATGTTACTTTGACTAATATCAGTGATTTGGAACTGGAACGGCTTATTTCATATAGATTTTCTCCTATGAATATATCTGTTCATGCAACAGATCCTTTAATCAGGCAGAAAATGATGAATAACCGCCATGCTGGCAAGCTGATGGAAAGACTAAAAAAATTATCATCAGCGGGAATAAAACTAAATTGCCAGATTGTATTATGTCCAGAATTAAATGACGGTATTGTTTTGGAAAAAAGCCTGCAGGATCTTGCTTCTCTTGGCGATTCAGTTTTAAGCATTGCTATGGTACCTGTAGGTATTACAAGGTACCGGGAAGAAAATAAATTATATCCGATGAGACCGTTTTCTAAGCAGGAAGCTTTTGCTGTTATTGAGACTGTAAGACAATGGCAACAAAAAATGTTATCTGATACCGGTAGTCGTAAGATTTATGCCGGTGATGAATTTTATCTGAAGGCCGGCATACCTTTCCCGCCGAATTCGGAATATGAAGAATATCCTCAGCTGGAAAATGGTGTTGGCATGGCTGCATTGTTTATTGATACCTTGGAGGCTTATTTATCAGAACCAGGTAGGCAGCTTCCTGAAAATAAATACCGTATGGCATTACCGGCTGAAAAAGAATGTAATAAGCCTGGATTTTCTAAAATCAGAAAAAACGAACGTATGGCTGTGATTGCAACAGGTACAGCTGCCAGTTCGATAATCGACCCTTTTGTCAATAGATTGGCCGATTATACAGGTATTGATGTAAAACTAAAAACCATTATTAACGATTTTTTTGGGGATACAGTAACTGTTGCCGGATTGATAACAGGTCAGGATTTGATCAATCAGCTTAAATCATTTGTTGAAGAGCAAGCAAAACCTGATTATGATATTGTAACAATTATACCTGATTGTATGCTTAAAGCTGATGAAGATATTTTTCTTGATGATATCAGTTTAGAGACCTTGGCAAATGAACTGGGATGCTGTGTGATTGCAGTTCCAGAACAGGCAGAAGGATTATTGTACGGATTGTCAGAAATGGCTTTATAGATATTTAGATGTGAATTTTCATTTGATGAAAATTACTGCAGGAAGGAGGCTGATGTATATGAGTAAACCTGTTATTGCTGTTGTAGGTAGACCTAATGTAGGGAAATCAACTTTTTTTAACGGTCTTATAGGTGAGCGTGTATCTATTGTTGATGATATGCCAGGTATTACAAGGGATAGAATATATGCTGAAGGTGAGTGGCGGGGACGTAAGTTTTCGCTGGTAGATACAGGTGGTATTGAACCTAAGGCTGACGACTTGATATTAAGAGAAATGCGCAGACAGGCTGAATTGGCTATAGAAATGGCTGACATAATTATATTTCTTGTTGATCTGAAAACAGGCATGACTGCGGATGATGCAGATATTGCCGAAATGCTGCGCAAATCAACAAAACCAGTGCTGGTTGCAGTTAACAAAGCAGACCATGTTGGTGATATGCCAGCCGATGCTTATGAATTTTATAATCTTGGGCTTGGAGATATTTACCCTATCTCAGCTGTTCACAGACTGGGTCTTGGCGACCTGCTTGATGCCGCCTATGAATTTTTCCCAGATGAAGAAAACGGAGATGAAGACAGTGATTTAATAAAAGTAGCAGTAATTGGCAAACCAAATGCAGGTAAGTCTTCGCTTGTTAATCGTTTATTAGGCGAAGACCGTTCTATAGTTTCTGACATTCCAGGAACGACCAGAGATGCCATAGATTCTGAACTGTTTTGTGAACAGGGTCATTATCTGCTAATCGATACAGCAGGCCTTCGTAAAAAAAGTAGAATAGATGAGAGTGTCGAAAAATACAGTATGATCAGATCACTTGCAGCTATAGAAAGAGCAGATGTCTGTTTGATAATGATTGATGCTACTGAAGGTGTAACGGAGCAGGATACTAAAGTTGCAGGTTATGCTCATCAAGCGGGCAAATCTTGTATTTTGGTAGTTAATAAATGGGATCTGGTAGATAAAGAAACAGGAACGCTTGAGCAGTATCAAAAGCAGGTAAGAAGTAGATTTGCTTTTATGCAATATGCACCTGTAGTATTTGTTTCTGCATTAACTGGTCAACGTGTAAACCGTCTTTTGACACTTGTTAATCAGGTTTATGAACAAGGTGGTAAACGTCTGAGTACAGGTATGCTCAATGATTTAATAGCAGAAGCTGTTGCCATGGTACCTACTCCGCAAGATAAAGGACGGCATCTGAAAATATTTTATGCTACCCAGGTGGCAACAAGGCCACCTCAATTTGTATTATTCGTTAATGATACCAAGCTGATGCATTTTTCCTATGAAAGATATCTGGAAAACCAGTTCCGTAAGAATTTTGGTTTTATGGGAACTCCGATCTGGTTTATGCTCAGAGGCAAAGAAAAAAAGCAATAGTAGAAAGCAATAGTAGAAGGGAAGAACAACACGTGTCAAATTCTGATAAACTAATTAAAGATTTACGTAATATTGCCATTATCGCACATGTAGACCATGGAAAAACAACTTTGGTAGATGCTATGCTGCAGCAAAGTGGTATTTTTCGGGAAAATGAGGTAGTTGTTGAACAGGTAATGGATTCTAACGACCTTGAAAGAGAAAGAGGCATTACTATTTTGGCAAAAAATACAGCCATAACTTTTGATGATATACGCATCAATATTGTTGACACTCCCGGGCATGCTGACTTTGGTGGAGAAGTTGAACGTGTTCTAAAGATGGTTGATGGTGTTCTTCTGGTAGTCGATGCCTATGATGGGCCTATGCCTCAGACCAGGTTTGTTTTACGTAAAGCTCTGGAAATGAAGTTGATACCTGTTGTTGTTATCAACAAAATAGATCGTCCTGATGCCAGACCTATAGAAGTCGTAGATATGGTGCTGGAGTTGTTTATTGAACTTGGAGCTGATGATGATCAGCTTGATTTTCCGATATTATATGCTTCCGGTAAGGATGGATATGCTTGTCTTGATCTTAAAGATATTGAAGCGGGAACTGAAGAAGCAAACTGTTTACCTTTGCTTGAAACAATCAGAGATCATATGCCTTGTCCTAAAGGAGATGTTGAAGCTCCGATGCAAATGCTTGTTTCAAATATTGACTATGACAACTATATCGGCAGAATTGCTATTGGCAGAGTAGAGAGAGGAACCATCAGGCAGGGACAACAGACTGTGGTTTGTGGATATGATGATCAATCGCAGCAAAATGCTAAAATTGTGAAGCTTTTTAGATATCAAGGTCTTATGAGAAGTGAAATAAGCGAAGCCTCCGTAGGTGAGATTGTTTGTGTTGCGGGAATACCTGAAATTAATATAGGTGATACTATTTGCATGCAAGGCCATCCTGAAGCATTGCCTTTCGTAAATATTGATGAACCAACAATTGCTATGACTTTCAGTGTTAATGACAGTCCTTTTGCCGGCAAAGAAGGCAAATATGTGACTTCCCGCCACTTGCGCGACCGTCTTATGCGCGAAATGGAAACAAATGTTTCAATGCGTTTAGAAGAAACTGATTCAACGGAAGCTTTTGTTGTAAAGGGAAGAGGCGAGCTTCACCTTTCGATTCTGATTGAAACTATGCGCAGAGAAGGTTATGAGCTGCAGGTTTCTAAGCCGCAGGTTATTGTAAAAGACATCGACGGTGAAAAAATGGAACCGGTGGAACTTGTTTTAATAGATGTTCCTGAAGACTATGTAGGTGTGGTAATTGAAAAGCTAGGTAGGCGTAAGGCTGAACTTATAAACATGCTTCCTCCTGAAAAAGGATATACCAGAATGGAATTTAGAATTCCCTCACGTGGACTTATTGGCTATCGTTCTGAGTTTTTGACCGACACAAAAGGCAATGGTATAATGAACAGCGTCATAAATGGTTTTGAGCCTTGGAAGGGTGAGATAGAGACACGTTCACATGGTGTTCTCGTAGCATGGGAAAATGGTGATGCTGTTGCATATGGACTTTATAATGCTCAGGAAAGAGGCAGTTTGTTCATAGGTGCAGGAACCCCGGTTTACGAAGGCATGGTAGTGGGACGTAATCCCAAAAATGACGATATTGTTGTTAATGTTTGCAAGAAGAAACATGTAACTAATATGCGCGCTTCTGGTGCAGATGATTCTCTTAGACTTGTGCCGCCAATACAAATGAGTCTTGAACAGTTTTTGGAATTTGTATCAGATGACGAGCTGATAGAAGTTACTCCCAAAAATATTCGTTTGCGTAAAAGAATCCTTGATTCCGACCAGAGAGCAAGAATCAGATCAAAAAAGCTGCAAGGCAAATAAACTGATTAAGCAGGATTATTCAGCGGGAGGTTAAAGCCGGATGCTGTCAAAAAAAATATCTCGTACATTGTCAATTGTACTGGTGCTGTTTCTTTTAATATCTGTAACAGCGGCCGGATTTTATTTTGGATTTTCATATGTGTTGGCACAAAACAGCAGATTTGATGATCTTGAAGCAGCCTATGAACAGACTGGCAGGTCTCCTATTATTGAAAGTACGCCTGGTGCTATTGAAGTTATAATACCAAGAGCATCTGAAACAAGGGATATTGCCGAGATTCTTGAAAAAAAAGGTATGATAGGAAATACTCTGGTTTTTACAATACTTTCTAAATTTAATGGTTTTGATGGCTCTTACATAGCAGGCACACATTATCTTACCAAGGATTTGAGCTATGACGAGATTATGTTTATTTTGACTCAAAGACCTCATCCGGTTAGTGTTACATTCCCGGAAGGACTTACATATAAACAGGTAAAACAGCGGCTTCGAGATGCTGGAGTAAAGTTTGACGAAGATGTACTGGACAGTCTTGTAAGAAGACCTAATCAATTTCTGGATTATGATTTTGTAAAACAGATTCGGCCTTCTGCGGATAGAGAATGGCTTTTGCAAGGTTATCTTTTCCCTGACACCTATTTTTTTGATATTAATTCAGATGAAGAAACTATAATCAGAACTTTTTTGAATAATACAGATATTAAGTTAACCGATGAAATATATGCAAGAGCAGAACTTATGGGCATGACAATAGACGAGGCAATCACTTTTGCTTCTCTGGTACAGGCTGAAGCTGCAGATGCTACGGAAATGGCAGCTATAGGTGGTGTTTTCCATAATAGACTCAATGCAGATATGACTTTGAGTTCTGATACCACAATTAACTATCTGCGAGAAGAATTGGATATGGAGCCGGTTTTGTGGCTTAATTTGCAACAGATAGAAATGTTTAATGATAATGCATATAGTACACATGCTAATAAGGGGTTGCCTCCCGGAGCTATAAATTCTCCTGGGATTGCAGCAATAGAAGGTGCGCTCTGGCCGGCAAATGTTCCTTATTATTTCTTCAGTGCTACCGGTGAGGATGGGAAAACTGACTTTGCTGTCAACTTTGATCAGCATGAAGCAAACATTGCTGCTTATCAGAGAAGACTTGAGGATGAAGCTAATCAGGAAAATGGCGAAAATGAATAGAATTTTAACTGCAGGCATTGAGCTTCTTGCTCCGGCTGGTGATATGAATAAACTGGACATGGCGATAAAGTACGGAGCCGATGCTGTTTATATGGGTACAACTGCCTATAGTCTTCGCGCTGCCAGTGGTAATTTTGATTTAGAGACTGGCTTGCCGGCTGCTATAAAAAAGGCACATGATCATGATTTGAAGGCATATGTAACAATGAACATTCTTGCGATGCCGTCTGATATGATAAATCTGAGAGAAGCCATAAGAATTATCTCTGCCGGTGAACCTGATGCAGTCATTGTTTCTGATCCAGGTATTTTCTCAATAGTAAGAGAAGAATGTCCCGATATGGAAATACATATAAGTACACAAGCCAGTGTTTCCAATGCCAAAGCTTGTACTTTCTGGCATAAGCTAGGCGCTGCAAGGATTGTTCTTGCAAGAGAGCTGTCTCTTGAAGATATAAAAAACATTCGTTCAGAAATACCTGCTGATTTGGAGTTGGAGGCTTTTGTTCATGGTGCCATGTGTATGGCCTGGTCAGGTAGATGTATGCTTTCTGCTCATCTTACAGGTAGAAGTGCCAATAAAGGTGCCTGTACACAAACTTGCCGCTGGAAATTCAAATCTGAGCCTGAGCAAAAATATTTGTTAACCGAAATGAAAAGACCTGAGGATCAACTTTTGATGGAAGAAGATAATCGAGGCACATATATATTTAATGCCAAAGATATGTGTATGATTGAACATATTGCAGAGCTTGCCACAAGCGGTATAAACAGTTTTAAAATTGAGGGTAGAACTAAAAGCCCTTTTTATGTAGCAACTGTTGTAAAGGCATATAGAGAGGCTTTGGATAAATGGGCGAAAAATCCTGATCAATATCAGACTGATCCGCAGTGGCTGCGTGATTTATCTCAGACTGTACATCGTCCTTTTGACACAGGGTTTTATTATCAATCCCCATCTGAAGATGCCAAGGTTTTTGAAGATGATACTATGATACGTGAAGCCGCTGTTGTAGGTATGGTCAAAGCATGGCTGCCACAAAGTAAACTTGTATTGGTGGAACAAAGAAATAAAATTAATCTTGGCGATGAGCTTGAGTTAATTCAACCACGGGGCAGACATATAAAAATAAAAGCCGAACAAATATTAGATCTTGAAAAAAATATCATAGATTCAACACCACATCCACAGATGCTTTATTATTTGCCTATGGCAGAACATGTTACTTCTGGAGCATTTATAAGAAAAACAGGAGATAAAGATACGCCACGACATAATAAGCCATTTCAGGATAACTGACTATAATATGTCATCAGAATGAGAATAAGCATGATAATTATTGAAAGTGCATATTTCCAGTCTCCCGGAAATATCACTAATCTAGTTTGTTCGACTTCTTTTTCAGGTCTGCTGAGACCGCTGATTAATATAAGCATAGGAACAAGAGCGACTGCTGCTATACAAGAAGCAATAAGTGAAGCATACAATAATGACTCTGTTGTTTGACTGGATATTTCCAACATGCTCTGAGTCAGCCTTGGTAAAAGAGGATTAATGGCAAGCAAAGAAATATTCAGAGAGATATGGCAGAAAATTGCAGGAAATAAACTCATACTTTTGTATCTTAAATATCCAAGTAATAAACCTGATAAAAAAGGTGGCAGCATAAAAAGAGGATCATTATGAAATAACATAAAAGCGATAGCCTGCCAGATTATTACACTTGTTCCTCTGCCTCGCGTCGACAATCCTGCTTGAATTACCCCTCTGAACATCATTTCCTCAACTATAGCCGGAATGAGAGCACTCACAAGCAATACGATCAATTTTATTTGCCACGAAGCTGTCCAAATCATATTGGTATCAAAAGCATAAGGCGTCGTGCTTACGGGCAACTGCCAGTTGGATTTTACCAAGAAATATATCAAAAGATTATTTAATCCCTGAAAGACAACAGCAGCAGGCAGTCCTGCTGCAATACCAAGAATAACACTGCCAGCTCTTGGACGTTCCCCTGCAACTGCACCAGCAGGGATTTTGTAAATATATATTATAACTATAGCAGGAATAAAAATTAATATACCCTGAGTAATGATTCCGCCGGCAATAAAAGAATTAAAACTGCGAGCATATAACAAATCTGCGATTTCAGGTCGATTATCAGCCAAAAATCCAGAAATAAGATACAAAATAGTATGTATCAGCAATAAAGCTCCGGCAGCACTACCATCAAAAGATATGGAACTTTCATCTGCCGTAGTTATCAAGGGATTTCTTATCGAAGCATTTCCCTTGGAGAAAAAGTTTTTCAGTATATGTTCTTTTTTAGTATTATTTCTGTTTTTTTTCATAATTTTAAATAATTATCAGGTTGAGCCACCAGTTCCAAAGCTGATATATATTATCCTTAAATAGAAGAACAATTATAACAGATATGGAAATAAATGGGCCAAAAGCTAGTGAGCCATCTTTTTCTGGATTAATTCTTCTCATAATAAGCATGATTATTGCAGGTATAAGTGCAATTACAAAAGATAATACAAAAACCATAGCAATGCCTTGTAGACCGGTAAGAAGACCGGCAGCTGCCAGTAGTTTTACATCCCCCATGCCCATTGCTTCCTGATGCATTAACTTTGATCCTGCCCAGCCAATGGCCGCCAGAAGCAAACCACTTAAAAGACCTGCAGCTATTCTCATTAACAAATCACTAATCTTTCTGTCAGAAAAAAACCAGAGCATCAAAGCAAGAGGAATAAGAGCAACAACAAACTGATCAGGAATAATTCTTGTCTGAAAATCTGCGATTATTATCAAAAAGAGAATCATACATATAAGAAAAACAGCTGCGGGGTAAAAAAAGCTATCATATTGATTCAACAAAATCCATGATAAGACAAGTCCTGCAGCCATCAGTGAAACTGCAAAAGGTGTAAAAGGAATTTGCTGCTTTCTGTAAAGTTCGGCGTTAACTTTATTTTCACCATAATCAAGCAACCATGAAGTAGGCATCCTTCTAAAAAAGAGGAATACCGCAAAACCACAGACAATTGCCGCGATATGAATTATAATTCTTATCAGCACTTAAATTCTCCCCCCAGTAAAAACAGAGAATGTATCTGAAGACACAATTGTTTAACAAAAATCTGTCTTGTTAGATCTGTAAATATCACTTATGGTATTATATGTCATAATAAACAGCAATGATATATTATTTGGTGGAACAATAAATAAAAATTTTGCTGGTTATTAGCTGAAATGATAAAATTTCTGTATGTACTTTTTGCAAGTAGCCTACAGATAATGGAGGACTATTATGAAATTAGATATTGAAGCAATTAAATCCAGAATTTCTGCCCATCTCATGGCGGAATCAGCTTGCAGCCCGGATCGATGTCAGCCACGTGATTTTTGGCTGGCTCTTTCAAGAACTGTAATGGAAATGCTGGCTCCGAACTGGGAAAAAACAGATATTGCTTATTCAGGTGTAAGACAGGCTCATTATCTTTCCGCAGAATTTTTGGTGGGAAGATCACTTGTTAATAATCTGGTAAATCTAGATCTGTATGATGCTGTTAAAGATGCAGTAAGTTCTTTTGGTTTTGATTTAAAATCGCTGGAAGAAGAGGAAATAGACCCAGGTCTAGGTAATGGTGGTCTGGGCAGGCTTGCAGCCTGTTTTCTTGATTCATGTGCTACCGCTGATTATCCTGTAACTGGCTATGGTATTTTGTATCGATATGGCTTGTTTCGTCAGGAATTTGAGAATGGTTTTCAGAAAGAGTTTCCTGATGCCTGGATGGAAAGAGGATACCCTTTTATGATTAGAAGGGAAAAGGATAAAGTTAAGGTTCATTATCAGGATATGGATGTATATGCTGTTCCTTTTGATATGCCGGTTACGGGCTTTGGTACCGATAATGTAAATACACTGAGATTGTGGAGAGCTGAACCTGCAGAGGAATTTGACTTTAATCTTTTTAATTCTCAAAGATTTGACGATGCCGTTATTTCCCGTAATCGAGTAAATGATATATACAGGGTTTTATATCCCAATGATACCTCATATGATGGAAAGGTCTTACGTGTAAGACAACAATATTTCTTTGTTTCTGCCTCTTTACAGAATATTCTAAAAAAACATAATGAAATATATAAAGGTGATTTTTCTAATCTTGATAAAATGCATAGCATTCAGTTAAATGACACACATCCTGTTATTGCCATTCCTGAATTGATGCGGTTGCTGACAGCTGAATATGATATGGATTGGGATACTGCCTGGTCTATTACCAAAAAAGTATTTGCATATACTAATCATACTATTTTAGCAGAGGCTTTGGAAAAATGGGATATAGGTATATTCCAATACCTTTTCCCTTGGATACTTGATATTATTTATAAAATTGATGCTCTTTTCAGACAAGATGCCCATTCCTTCGGATTACATGCAGATAAAATAAATTATCTTGCACCTGTAGGTGATGGGAAAATACATATGGCATGGCTTGCAGTGTATGGCTGTTACTCTGTAAATGGTGTTGCCGCTATGCACACAGATATCTTAAAAAGAGAAACGCTAAATGATTTTTATAAAATATGGCCGGAAAAATTCAGTAATAAAACAAATGGTGTAACACCAAGACGCTGGTTGAGGATGTGTAATCCAGAACTTGCCGAACTGCTTACAGAAGTTTCAGGCAATGACTCATGGGTAACAGATTTATCTGAACTGGAAAAAATAGAGCATATGAGAAATGATGACTCAGTAATGCGAAAATTGATTGCCATAAAGAAAAAGAACAAGGTTGAACTGGCCGATTATATTGAGAAAACAGAACATATCACTATAGACCCAGGATCAATATATGATGTGCAAATAAAACGTCTGCATGAATACAAACGTCAACTTCTTAACGCCTTTGAAATTCTGGATCAATATTTTACACTAAAAGAGAACCCTGATGCCGATATTGTGCCAACTACATATTTATTTGGTGCCAAAGCTGCTCCTGGATATTTCCGTGCTAAAGCAATTATTAAATTTATAAATGAAATTGCACGAATGGTTAATCATGACCCTGTTGTAAGTCAGAAGATCAAAGTAGTTTTTATGCATAATTATAATGTTTCGAGAGCTGAGAGAATATTTCCGGCTTCTGATGTATCTGAGCAAATCTCAACTGTAGGAATGGAAGCTTCCGGAACAGGCAATATGAAGTTTATGATGAACGGTGCACTGACTTTAGGGACATGTGACGGAGCTAATGTTGAAATAGCGGAGGCTGTAGGAGATAGCAACTGTTATGTTTTTGGCTGTAAGGTTGAAGACTTCCCTTCTACAAAGCAGTATTACAATGCTCGTTGGCAGTATGAAAACATTTCTGGTTTGAAGCGTTGTGTAGATACTCTTGTTGACGGTACATTCGATGATGGTCACACAGGCATGTTTCAGGATATATATAACGGCTTGTTGCAGGGTTCGAGTTGGCAGCCTGCTGATCCTTTTTATGTGCTTGGTGATTTTGATGATTACCGCAGAGTTCGCAGACAGGTTCAGAAGGATTATAAAAATGAACTGGAATGGGCTCGCAAATGCTGGTCTAATATAACTCTTAGCGGTCGTTTCAGCTCAGATAGAACTATTGCTGAATATGCGGGGGAAATTTGGCAGATCGATTCTTGTAAAATTTGACAAAATGCTATTATAAAGATAACATTTTGTCATAATATTGGTGTTTTGTATAATTTTTGATAATTTAAGGGAATTTACCTTAATGAAGTACCTGACATCGGAGGGGTAGCCGCTTGACGCGAAAATTTACTTTAACAAGATTAACCAGGCTGATCTTAGTGATCGGCCTGGTTTGGTTTGTTTTTTTCTCTTTATCTGCTTGTGAAAAAAGTTTTATGTCTGTCGGCAGTGGTGCAAAGGCAGAACCGGAAATTATGTCCTTGCAATTGTGGCACTATTACTCTGGTGATCAGCAAGTACAGTTTGAACGGCTTGTGAAGACATATAATGAGACTGTAGGCAAGGACAATTATGTTGTCATTAATGCTTTTTCCAAGGGATCAATAAAAGAACTTGCCGATTCGCTTGATAATATTGGCTCTTTGGATAGTAATGATTTGCCGGATATATCTTCTTTATATGGTGATATGGCATATAAGCTTCTAATGAGTTCTGGTCTGACTGATATCAGCAGGTTTCTTACAATAACTGATCTGGAAAGATACCCGTCTGAATTTTTGGCCGAAGGTTATATAGGATCGGATAAGTCCCTCTATATTCTACCATGGGCAAAAGCCACTGATGTACTTGTGATCAACCGTGATATATGGCGAGAGTTTGCAATTTCTGCCGGATACGAAGCTGATCCCGCATCTTGTCTGCGAAGCTGGGAAAATATTGTATCTGTAGCAGATGAATATAATAGATGGAGTAAGGGTGAAGCCTTTATAGGTTTTGATTCTTTGGCTAATTATGTTCTTGTTGGTTCGGAACAACTTGGGCAAGGTTTGATAAATAAAAAACACAAAGAATATAAAGTTAGTTTAGACCGTGAAGTTTTAAGACTGTTATGGGATATTTATTACCCTAATATGGTTCTTGGGAATTTTGGTGCGTATGGGCGCTTCCGAACAGATGATCTGAAATCCGGTAAATTGGCTGCGGCGGTTATTTCTTCATCCGGAGGAATATATTTACCTGATA
This sequence comes from Ercella succinigenes, assembly GCF_900002895.1. Classification (NCBI taxonomy): domain Bacteria; kingdom Bacillati; phylum Bacillota; class Clostridia; order Eubacteriales; family Oscillospiraceae; genus Ercella; species Ercella succinigenes. The sequence goes on from NZ_CDHP01000073.1 coordinate 68,005, forward strand.
GTGTTATTTCCGAACAAGGAGAGGCCGTCGATATAACATTTGAGGTGCTGCCATATCCTGTTTTTGAAGGCGGCAAATCTATAAGTGTTCTGCAAGGAGCTGGTTTTGGTATTTTAACTATGCAAGGGGACAGGCAAGCTGCTGCTGCTGCTTTTTTGCTTTGGCTGACACGCCCAGAACAAAATATTGATGCGGCACTATCTTCAGGTTATCTGCCTGTTACTAATGATGCAATTAACAGCCAGCTATTGCGGGACTACCTTGACCTAGATAATTTGGGTTATGATCTTGGGAGTAATTCCGTCAAATCACTAAATCAATCACTAAACCAAATTCAAAGTTATACCTTGTACTCATATCCTGCTTTTGAAAACAGTTTTGAGATTCGCAGGATAATTGAGACAAGCTTGCTTGAGCATGCTGAAAATGCTAGACTCGATTATATAGAAGGTCTTGAAAATGGTCGTAGTGCTGATGATCTGATGAAGCAATTGATGGGGTCAACAGCATTTGAATCATGGTATGTTGATTTATCGATCAGAATAATGAAAATTGGCTAGCTTGAGGTGGAGAATAAAATGCCAGACTTTTTGCTGTCAATAAGGATCAGAATAATCATTCCTATGCTCTTGATCATTTTTCTGACAGGAGCTTTTATTGCGCTTAGTTTTAGTAATTCAGAAACACTTCAAAGTCTAGACCGCCAATTTAAGAATATGCTTAGTAATCAGCTTCAGAGCAGAAGAGATGATATTGACAAACAGCTTGATTCTGTCATGAATCAAGCAGACAGAGCGGTTCCTCAAATTCGTGAAGAGGCGATGGTTTTATTCAGCGAGATGGAAATATCCGAAAATGGTACATATATTATTGATCAGCATCAGGCGGAAATACTCAACAATCTGGCTGGTTCAATTATTCTGGATCTGGCACAGTTAAGAGGAGTAAACGGAGCATATATTGTCTGGAATGCAAGCCCTGTGCATAATTCTCAAACTAAAGAGGGGCTGCATATTAAAGATTTTGAGCCTGATCTAATTTCTCCGGATAAAAACGATCTGCAGTTAATATATGGCTCTGCTTTATGGGCCGGATCGGAAAATATTGCTTTGGCTTCTGACTGGTCAAGGTTCTGGGGACTACGTTATGGTGATTATGTAGATAGTCCTGCCTTTAATATTAACAAGGTTAATGAACGCATAGAAACAATAATTATGCAGGCAAACAGAAGTGGTAATTTTTCTCGGTTGCCTGTTAACTATTCTTTCTGGACAGAAAAGTCTAAAAATACAATTTCTGATACAGAAGATAATGAATTAAAGATGGTTTATACTTTGCCATTGTTAGATAATGAAGGCAAAGTTTTTGCCCTTATTGGTATAGAAGTAAGTCCTGAATTGCTTCTTGAGCAACTACCGGATATAGATCCCGGCTTTGGTAGCGGATCTTTTTTTATAGGACGTTTAATAGATCATGATTTGCTGCTTTTGAATTATACTTTGGCAAAACCGACTATACAGCAGATAATAAGTCCAGCTTTTGCTGATAATAATGATATCATCGAAGCAAATCTGATTCCTGTAGATGATGGCACACGCAATTTCTACAATCTGGATATTGATGTAGAGAATATTGAAAAATATATTGTGACATTACAGCCGATACACAGTTTATCAGGCAATAATAATTTTGACCGCAGTAATCAATGGATTATTGCAGAAATGGCTCTTGAATCGGAACTTGCACGGCCTTCAACGGAAATATTCGATCGGTTGATTTTTGTTATTTTTATTGCTCTTTGTCTTGCTTTGCTAGCTGCCTTGATTATTGGAACAACATTAACAAAGCCAGTTGTTCTTCTTGCTTCAAAAATGAAAGGCCAGGGATCAGAATTATCTGATAATGCAATAAAACTGCCTAGGTTTAAGATCAAAGAAATTGATCTGCTATCAGGAGCTATTGAACAGATGAATCAGAACCTTATTGAAGCAAGTTTCAAAACTGCTGCGATTATAGACTTGGTTGATTTGCCGATTGCTAGTTTTGAAGAGCAACCCGAAAAGGATATTGTAATTATATCTTCTGCCATGGCAGATTTATTGGATCTTGAAATAAGGTCTGATTTGCATACTAGTATTGCGCTCTCTACCTGGAATTCTCTGATGAACCTGCTTTTATCAAAACCTGAAAAAGATTTTGATAGTGTGTATAGGTGGCAGAAAAGTCCGGATCATCAGGTAAAATGGCTTCGTTTACGTCAGGCCAAAAATCAGGGACGTGTTTCAGGTATAATAATGGAAGTAAGTGAAGAAGTCCTGAATAACCGCCGCTTGATCATGGAAAGAGATTATGATGATTTAACAAGACTGTTGAATAGAGCTGCTTTTACCAGACGTGTAAATGAGCTGATAAGAAATAATAATCAAAAATATGGGTTGATGATTTTTATAGATTTAGATAATCTGAAAAAAATCAATGATAATTACGGGCATCAATTTGGTGATCAATACCTGCAGATGGCTGCTGATTTTATTAGTAAATTCAGAAAAGAAAAAGGTTTGACTTCCAGATTTTCCGGTGATGAATTTGCTGTTTTTCTTGGTTTGTGTGATAGTCGCGAAGAGATTATTGATCAATGTAATTCTGTACTGTCATTAATACATGAAGAAGTATTATATTTGCCTGATCAGAAAAGTGTGACACTTCAAATGTCAATGGGTGCCGCCTGGTATCCGGATGATTCAAGTTTACTTTCTGATTTGATAGAATATGCAGATTTCGCTATGTATCAACGTAAAAGAAGCGGTAAAGATGGACTGACATGGTTTAACAGACAGGAATATACTTTTAATCAGCTTAAATTGCAGCAAAAAGCAGATCTTGATGAAATTATTGCAAATAATCTGCTTGAATATGCAGCACAGCCTGTAATCAGTGCAAAAACAGCAGAGATTATTGCATATGATCTGATGATAAGGCCTTTGCATGAGCGAATAAATCTGCCTCTTGATTTAATAAGAATTGCAATTGAACATCAAAAATTATCTCAAATTGAAGCTTTAATGATAAAAAATGCATCAAAATGGTATCAGGAAAATATTTCTGATAATAAAAAGAAAAACCTAAAGATTTTTTTGCATCTTTTCGAGGGTTATAGCTGCAGACTCGCAGTTGAGGCAAATGTTGATTCTGTGAACAAATCTGCTAAGCTGCAAGGCGAGTATACTGCTGATTCTGAACCAGCCAAGATTGATGAAAGACTTGTAGGTGGTTTATCTTTTGATCGAAATGCGGGATTTGAGGACGTGTTTTTTCCCAATCTGGTAGGCCGCATAATATTTGTTGTGGATTCGTCGGATATTGTTAATTCACAAATATATAAATGTTGTTGCAAACGCTGCCGCAAATATAAAGGTAAGCTTGCCCTGTCTGGCTTTGATAGCCTTGAACTGAACAGACATCTGTTTGCAGATAGTAAACCGACCTACATAAGACTTAATATTTCTTTAGTGCGTGATATAGAAAGTGATCCACATAGACAAAAATTAGTAGAAACAATGATTGAATACTGTAAAAAAAGATCAATAAAAACTATTGCTGAAGGTATTTCCACTGCAGGTGAGCTGGAAACTATGATAACTCTCGGTATAGATTATATTCAAGGATACTATATAGGGCGTCCTGCCATAAAATCTGCAGAAATAAAAGACGAAATCAAAGAACAGATTAAACTTATCAACAAGAATAATAATCAGATTGATTTTGGATAGCTAATATCAATTATTGTTATTTCTGGTCTGGAAAATAATCTTATAGGCATGAGCACACAACCAAGACCACGATTGATATAGCCCTTTTTTCCGGAAAAATCTCTTTCACCTCGATACCAGCCTTGAGAAGCCATTGCTTCTCGACGGAACATTTTAAACTCCAGTTTGAAAGGTGCCCAAATTTGGCCTCCATGGAAATGTCCACACAGAAAATACTGCCAGGGTTTGTTTTTTAATAGCAAAATAGTATCAGGATTATGTGCTATTACAATATGTTTTTCCTCTGGAATGACTGGTGAAAAAGCGCTGTTTTTTTCGCTTCGCAAAATTTCTTCGCTTGGAATTTCCGGGAAAAAAGGATCGCCATATTTTAGATCATCAAGACCTGTAAGACGCCATTTGCTGCCATCTCTGCCGGAAACCAAAGTTGTTTTATTTACCAGCAGCTCACAGATATTACTGCTGTCAGATATAATTTCTCTAATTTGGTCATTGTCATGGTTACCAGGTACTGCCAGAAAAGGTATTTCTATTTTTTCAGCTGTCTGACAAATATTCCGAAGCCAGTTCTGAACTCTGATGAAATGTTTTTGTTTATAGGAGGCTGTCCAATCACCGGCAAAAAGTATCAGATCAGGTCTGGCAGTTTCTATTTCGGCACATAATTTAGCAGGTTTGACAAAGTTATATTCTGCATGAATATCACTAATAAGAGCTATTCTGATATTTTCTCCAGCCTGAGTATTTTTGTTTTTCCAGTTAACAAATTCTGTTTTTAAAATATGAGGTTCAATCAAACCAATAATTAGCAGAATTACTCCTGCCCCTAGAATTATATAAAGAAAAAATTTAATTATTATAATTATCAAGCTTGTACACTCATTTCGTATGTTATAATGGCGTCAGTTATTTGGCAATTATACAATAGCTTTTAAAAAAAATGAATCGTTATTAATTTTACCAGATCGGGCAACCCGATAGAATGGAGGTTTATATGGCTAAGGAATTTAAATACGAGGTAATCAAAACTTTTGGCGAATTAAGCGCTGGCAGATCAGGATGGAGCCGAGAGGTGAATCTTGTGAGCTGGAATGATGGACAACCTAAACTTGATATTAGAGACTGGGCTCCAGAACATGAAAAAATGGGTAAGGGTATATCTTTAACCAATGAAGAAGTGGCAGTTTTGAAAGAAATACTTGATGAAATTGATCTTGATGAAATTTAAACATTGATCTGCAGATACTATTAAGTGAAACATATTAAAAAATTATTAAACCCCGATTTCTGATTTTCTTCAGTAATCGGGGCTTTTTACTTCTTTTATAATTAATTAAAAAGTTTCAGGATTCTATTTGACTATTATATTCCTTAGAGAAAATCTCTACGCAACTGACCGGCATCAAGTGGTGATAAAGCAGCAAAAGGAATATCCAAGACACTGATTGCACCCCTTTTGCCTTCGGCAGCAAGTCTGTAGACTGCTCTGGCATAAGCTACAAGAACACTGGCAGTGAACTCAGGATTGCTGTCAAGCTCAAGTGAAAATTGTATTACCTGATTATTTTCTTCCGATGTTTCCCCGTTTCTGATTACAAAACCACCATGCGGTAAGCCGTTATGCTTGGACTTTAATTCCTGCATACTGATAAAGTTAACCGTTGTATTGTAATCTGAAAAGTAATTTGGCATCTCTATGATGCTTTTTTCAATAGCAGCTTTATCTGCACCATCCTCTACAACCACAAAACAATCACGACGATGTTTTTGCCTGGTTGTAAGATCTGGTTTTGACTCACTTTTAGCTGCTTTAATAGCATCATCATATGGTACAGTATATTGTCTTGCATCGATAACGCCGTCGATTCTGCGAATAGCATCAGAATGCCCCTGACTAACGCCTTTGCCCCAGAAAGTATAATCTTTGCCCTCTGGGAGAATGCTGTTAAAAAGCACTCTTGACAAGGAGAACAGGCCTGGATCCCAACCACATGATATAAGCGAAAGATTATCTCCTTCCAGAGCTTTAAGATTTACTTCTTCATAGTATTCAGGAATTTTTGCATGTGTGTCAAAACTGTCAACTGTATTGAACAATGCAGCCATTTCAGGCCCTTGCACAGGTAAATCTGTAGCTGAACCACCACATAAAATCATAATATCAATCTTATCTTGCCACTTTACCGCATCTGTCATTGAAGCAACAGGTGCAGATGATTCAATTTTCAGAGTTTGAGGATCACGACGTGTAAGCACCACTTCAAGAGACATGTCCTTATTTTTTGTTATTGCTTTTTCAACACCTTTTCCCAAGTTTCCATAACCTGCTAAACCAATTTTAATCATTTAATCACTCCTGTAAAAAAATTTATGATCTGCTGCTTATCAGCAAAGATTCCCTCAATCAGACTGAAATGACAGTGATGATCATATAAAAATCAAATACGCAATACATATTATCATAAATAGCAATAGATATGCAGTGGTAAATGATACATTATGCAGGAAAAGAATACAGATCATTCATTTGCAAGTATAAGCTGCAATTTAGAATACAAGTTTCTTTTCTGTAGATCTTTGTTAAACAAAGTTGTAAACCTATCAGCTGATAAGGTAGAATATATCGGATACAGATTATCGAAGTGTCGGAGGTATACCATGAAAAGTCAGACCAGAACCGTTGTGATGATGGTCGTAATACTATTGCTGTGGCGTTTTATATATGCAACTCCTTTTTTGTATTTTGCAGACATGATTTCCGATGGACTGAACATGCTCTTTCAGATTACCGGTTTGCCTTTGGCCGTAACCGTGCTTTTAAAATACTCGATTATGGGGGGCTTGACCTGTTTATTCCTTTTTTTAGGGCGGAAAAAATTCAGACTTTATCTGGCAGGGTTTTTTTCTTTGGCAGTATTGATACATCATCTTATTATCTGCATCAAAAATAATCAGTTGTATGATGTATCTTTGCCAATTGCTGCTGTTTTGGCACTTGCACTCTTATTTTTGCTAATTAAGAACAAAACCCCTGGTCTTTTTTTATCAGATGCTTTTATAGTTGCCTTACCAGTCTGGCTTCTTTATGACAGCTTTCTGTTTTTGCTTTTTTCCTGGTCGGATTTTACTGCAAAAATATTAAATGTATTTTTTGCCGGTTATAAATATCAAGATATCATGCATCTTGATTCTTTTCTCAATATTCCTTGGCAGGTATGGGTTATTTTCCCTTCCGTTTGTGCAATTTTGCCTATAGTTTTTTTAAGTAAAAACAGAGCCAAATAAAAACTTAACAAATCAAATATTAATATGAAAAAGAGGCAGTATTATGTCGGAAACAGAGAATATAAAAAAACAGATATTATCTTTACGCAAAGAAATAGAAGAACATAACCGTCGATATTATGATGAAGATAATCCTACTGTTTCTGATCAGGAATATGATCAGATGATGCAGCGCTTGCGCTGGCTTGAAACAAGCTGGCCGGAGTTTAGTGATATTGATTCGCCTACAAAAAAAGTTGGTGGCAGAGCTGGGAAAAATCTGCCTCCTGTAGCTCATAGGTTTCCGATGCTTAGTTTACAGGATGTATTTGATAAGAAAGATATAGAAAATTTTGTAACAAGAATCAAAAGAGATGTTAATGATCCGGTTTTTGTTGTTGAGCGGAAAATTGATGGATTATCAGTCGCTCTGCGCTACGAAAACGGTCGCCTTGTTCTTGGGATGACAAGAGGTGATGGTATCTCTACCGGAGAAGATATTACAGCGAATTTGAGAATGATTGAAGATGTCCCTGTGATGTTGACCGAACCTATATCTGATCTGGAAGTGAGAGGCGAGGTCTACATGCCTGTTTCAACTTTTGAAGAGGTAAACGCCAGACAGGAAACAATAGGTGGCAAAATTTTTGCAAATCCAAGAAATTGTGCGGCAGGAACACTAAGGCAACTGGATAGTGAAATTGTTAAATCAAGAGGGTTAAGGCTTTTTGTGTTTAATGTTCAGTATTGCAGTGATCCTTATCCTCAAACACATTCTGAAAGCTTAGACTGGCTTGAAAGACTAGGGTTTAAGGTGAGTCCTGGATTTTTTGTTTGCAAAAACACAGAAGAAGTTATCTCCGCTGTTGAAAATATAGGTAAAGAAAGATTTGCTTTGGAATATGGCATAGATGGTGCTGTTATTAAATTAGACCAAATAGCTGAACGTGAAAGGCTTGGAACCACCAGTAAGGTTCCTCGATGGGCAGTCGCCTACAAATATCCTCCCGAGCAAAAAGAGACCCAGGTAAAAGACATTATTGTTCAGGTGGGCAGAACCGGGAAAATAACACCAATGGCAATTCTGGAACCTGTTCTGCTTGCTGGTACCACTGTCGGCCGTGCGACTTTACATAATCAGGATTATATCAATCAACTAGGATTAGCTAAAGGTGATACTGTTCTCGTGCAAAAAGCTGGAGATATAATTCCCGCTGTTCTTTCCGTGAGAAAAGATTTAAAAAAAGAAGGGGTTGAAAACTTTAAGCTTCCTACTCATTGTCCTGCTTGTGGAACTCTTGCAGAGCAAGATGGTGCAGATCTTCGCTGTGTTGGTGCAGACTGCCCGGCTCAGCTGACGAGACATCTGATATATTTTGCTTCCAAAGATGCAATGGATATAGAAGGTATGGGTCCTGCTACGGTCGAAGCCCTTATGTCTGCCGGTTTGATCAAAAGTCTTGCTGATATCTTTGTTTTATCCGATCACAGGGAGTATTTGTTGGAACAAAAAATCATTGGACGTGAAAAAAGCGTCAATAATTTACTTTCAGCGATTGAGCAGGCAAAAACTAAACCTCTTGATCGTCTTATTACCGGTTTTGGCATTAGGAATATTGGCAGGCAGGCTGCACGTGTTCTTGCCAAATCGTATCCTGATTTGCGTAAATTGGCAAAAGCCCAACCTGAAGACCTTGTATTATTAGAAGATATAGGATTGATTAGCGCAAATTCTGTTTGTAATTTTTTCAGGCAAGAGCAAACAGTATCTTTACTAAGTAAACTTGAAGCTGCAGGTGTAAAAATTAATCAAGAGAATTCTTACAATACAGAAAATACTGATTCACAATACTTAGCAGGAAAATCTTTTGTTCTAACAGGTACTTTGCCTCAATTGACAAGATCAGAAGCTCGTGAACTGATTGAAAAGGCAGGTGGAAAAGTTACAGGTGCTATTTCAAAAAAGACAGATTATTTAGTTGCAGGAGAAGCAGCAGGAAGCAAGCTTGAAAAAGCAAAAAGCATAGGAATAAAGATAATTGACGAAGCTGGACTGAAGCATTTATTAGATATTACAGGAAAGACTGCTTTAGGAGAAAAGGAGAAATAATGATCAAGGAAGAAAACATAAAAACATTGGAAAAAGCAGAATATAGTGATTTTATTTCCATAGAGGATATAGAACCTGATAGAATTGCCAAGAATAAGAATATAATGGCTAGATTGGGGCAGGTTCGCTGTTGGCTTCTGGATATGGATGGAACAGTTTCTCTTGAAGATGATGCTTTGCCAGGTTCAAAAAATTTCTTTGAAACAATAAAAAATCAGGAATTTATTTTTTTAACCAATAATTCTTCAAGACATGCTGATTATTATGTCCAAAGAATGCAAAAATTAGGCTTCAATGTCGGTCGCAGGCAAATGCTTACATCAGTAGATGCTTTGATCATTTATCTGCGGGAGAAAATATCTTCTTCAGGAAGTTTATATGCTGTGGGTACGCCTGACTTTGAACTTTCTCTAAAAGAAGCAGGATTCAATCTGGTTGATAAAAAAGCACAGCCTGTAGATTATGTTGTTGTCGGCTTTGATACAACTCTTACCTATCAGAAAATCGACACTGCCTGTGATTATATACGTTCTGGTGTTCCCTGGGCAGGAGCTAATCCTGATCTGGTATGCCCGTTGGCAAATGATAAGGTATTACCTGACTGTGGGTCAATTATAGCAATGCTTGAGGCTTGCACATCAATAAAACCACAAATTGTGATTGGTAAACCTGAAACAGCGATGGTGGATATGGTACTAAAGGATAGAGGTTTTGCCAGAAATGAACTGGCAATGGTGGGAGATCGTTTGTACACAGACCTGGAAATAGCAAGAAGAGCAGATATTCTTGGAATAGCCGTACTGTCTGGAGAAACCAGTTTAGATGAAATAAACGAATCCACACAAAAACCCGATATCATTATAAAAGATATCGGGCAGTTAGCATCTTTGATTCAAAAAGTAAACAAATAGAGAGGTTTATAAAACCTTGCGAAGATATTCCATCCACTTATCCTTGGTCTCATTGCTTATCGCATGCTCCATTTTGCAAGCCTCATTTTCAGCTGTTTCTTCATCAATGTGAAGCACATCGGTTAAAAATCTTTTGAGCATATTATGCCTTTGCATAATTTCTCTTGCTCGGTTTTTACCCTCTGTTGTCATCTTAATAAGCCCATAATGATCGTGATCTATAAGACCTGCTTGCTTCAGAATTCCGATAGCTTTACTAACACTTGCTTTTGACACCTGAAGGTGATCTGCAATATCAACAGATCTTACACACCCTTCATCGTCAGCTAAAAGTAATATAGCTTCCAGATAATCTTCGCTGGCAGGACTGAGCACAACAGACGACATTTTGTACACCTCAAATCTTAATTTTTATTATTTCTCACGATATTTATTCTATCACATATATTTTTTTCTGTCCTTGTTTACATTGGTTTTTTCATGCTTGTTATATGTGTTACATTAATTATCGCTGTAAAAATTTTATTACAATAAAATATGGCAAAAAAACAAAAAAAAAGCAGCCTCTGGCTTGCCCACAAAACATTTATGAAAATTTATAAACAAAATGCCGCTCCAGACTCAGCCTTAACTGGCTGGCTGGCAAAGCAAATTATGTCTTTTTAGAAAAGACTGCAACTTTCTGTGATCATCTTCATGCTCACAAGTGAAAGTAAAAGGTATAGTTTGAGCAGCATTAAGGATAGTTGCAAACCCTACCAGTGCTGACAGCATACTATCGGCAACAAGCCTGTCTCCTTCCTGTGTAAGGAATACTATTTTACCTTTACTTTGATTAATAAGATCCGTAAACTCTTTTATCATATCAATATTTCCTATCATTTTGTTCTCCTTTCCTAGTGTATGGCTAATTCTACATGAAAATCGACTCCTGGTCGATGTACTTAATGTTTGATTTTTGTTAAATTTTTATGGCATTAATAGTATACTTTGTTTGCAAAAACTGTCATTTGTATGTGGTATAATCAACATCAGACAGTTTTTTTAGTTATTTTATCTTGTATATAAAATAAATCTTAAAACTCTTGCTTAATAAACTCTGTGGGAATTATACAATAAAGGAGGCACAGACATCAGGTGTTATATTATTTTTATAGTCTTATTTTATGTCTGATTATTTCTTTTTGTTTATTCCTTCTGATTATTTATAGAATCAAGGTAAATAATACTTATAAGAATAGACATGCAATAAGTTTTTTGTTACCAGTTTTGCTTTCTTTTGTTTTCATCTTTTTTTGTATCAAGCTAACAATACCAAGAATAATGGATCTTGTTTATGTTGCTACCGGCAGATTTGAGGTTGAAGAAATAGAATTTGCACAAAATGATATTGAAAAAAACATTGTCCGGATTGATGATGCTGATTTTTACTATAATCCTTTTGCTTTAATGCCGGAAACAAATATTTTGTACAGAATAGAATATACTCCTCGAAGTAGATTTGTAATATCTCTTGAACCGGTAACAACTGAACCAAATGATATTGTAAGTAATTAATAATTGTTTATATTTTGATTGACAGGTAGAGTTATATGAAAACAAAGAAAATTATACTATCAAATCCATCTGGTCTTCATGCCAGACCTGCAAGTAAATTTTGTGCTATAGCCAAAAAGCATCAAAGCAAAGTTTTACTAATAACGGATGATAATCAAACAATAGATGCCGACAGAATACTTGATGTAATGGCAGCAAATTTTAAATATGGGGACTGTTTGGAAATACAATGTTCAGGTTCCGATGAAGAAAATACACTGAAGTCTTTATGTGACTTTATCGAATCACTTACCGAATAGTGTTTAATCTTTATCATATGTTAATTAAGAACTATAGAAAAAAGCAAAAATTTCAAAATAATCTATGGGAAGCCATGTTTAGGTGTGTAAAAATAGCTGTGTCATGCAATATGATTGCGGAGGTGGCTATTTTGAATTTATACAATCATAATAAATCTGATAATGATAGTTTTATAAATACTAAAAGAAACGCACAGGAAAAGCTAGGTTTTTATATTGCGGCTTCTGATCAGGAACTGCTGCAACGTGTAACCAGTATAGTTGACAGATTTGGTTCGGTAGGACTTATGGATACCGCCGGCAGGGTTCAATACCTGATTGACGGACGCAAAGGTTCACCTTATGCTGCAAGACGCATCAGTGAAGTTGCAGACAAACTCATTTGCAGAGAAGCAGATAGTATTAATTATCAGCTTCATTTGATACATTCTTCCGTTGACGAAATACTTAAAACTGTTATGATTAAACCTCGTTTGAAGGGTTATCATTATCTAAGATATATGCTGCAGCAGACTGCCGCCAATCCATCATTGCTAAGACCTGTAAGTAAAACCCTGTATCCTGAAACTGCTGCTGATTTCAAGGTTAAACCAGCTCAGGTTGAACGTGATATTCGTTATGCTCTTAAAACTTGTTGTGATAAGCCATTGTCAACATATTCAAACACTACGGCAATTTGCTATCTACATGATCTTACAATTGCACATATGAGAGAAATCGAAAGAAATAAAAGACCCGATCCTGTCTGAAAATTTTCAGAACACAATCAGGTCTCTTATATTACCTTAACAAGATGTAACCAAATTAATTGTTAACCTTGTCTTTCAAACCTTTACCAGCTTTGAAAACAGGTGCTTTTGATGCAGGAATTTTGATCTCTTCTTTTGTGCTAGGATTACGTCCTTTACGAGCTGCGCGTCTGCGAACCTCAAAAGTACCAAAACCTACGAGAACAACTTTTTCCTCATTTGCCAGTGCATTGGTAATAGAATCAAGCACAGCAGAGATTGCGCTTTCACAATCCTTCTTGCTCAATTTAGTTTCCTTTGCAACTGCATCGATCAAATCAGTTTTATTCATGGATAAGAGCCTCCTTTGGGAGATATTTCTTGCCATATTATCATACGAATCATTGACTAGTGTCAAGTATCTATACAAGAAAATTACCTGAAATCAGGATATTTATGATCTTTTTTACCCAAAAGAACAAATTTGACAGATTGTAGCAAGAGATTAATTTAATTTTGTCGATATGTGTAACCAATGCTAAAATTAAATTTGAAATAATTACAATGGTTGTTTATGCTGATTTAATAATGTAAAATGTCATGGAATAAAAAATTTAGCAGTGACTGCTTTTAGGATCGGTAACTGTATTGAGAGAACTGGTGCTGTATGGTACAGGGAGGAAATTTACATGATAGTTACAAAAGATATGATTATTTCGGAAGTGCTCAACCTTGATCAGGGAACAACTCCTATTTTTTTCAAAAATGGACTTCACTGTCTTGGATGCGTTATGGCATCTGGAGAAACAGTTGAAGAAGCATGCATGGTACATGGAATAGATTGTGACAGTTTGATCGCAGAGCTTAATGAGTTTTTAAAAAGTAAAGAAGAAGAGAAAGCATAATAGTTTTTTCTAATCAGATACACATGAACAGTTAATAATTAGTCAAAGACAGATGACAATTTGCGTAAAAACTCTGAAGAATTATATTTTTCAGAGTTTTTGCTTTCCTTTATTCATTTTTTTCTGATGTTTTTTTGTTGTGCTTGTTTTTTTTGATTTGCTTCTGTTTAAGGAATCAGTGTCTCTTTTTTCTGAAAGAAGGATAAAATATCCTCCATCAGATATTATTTTGACCCCACCGAAAACTGAAATCATCTTATTTTTATACCAATCAAGCCTTTTGACGACCATAACCATTTGTCCATGTATTTTTAATAGCCTGAAGCCTTTTTCGATAAATCTCTTAGCCACGCTAAAGTCGGTATGATATGGTGGATTGCTAAGTATCAAATCGAAAGAACCAGCCTGTTCCGGTAAGAGTATTTCCATACCGTCCGAATGGAAGATATTTGATATGTTCAGATTGTTGAGTTTTGCATTGTTTTGACTTGCTTCTACGGCTGAAGGATTATTATCAATCATCCAAATATTTTCTGAACCGCAATGATAAGCAGCATATAATCCTACCAGACCGTAACCGCAGCCAATATCAAGAACTTTCATGTTTTTTACAAAATTGATCTGATTAAGCATTGCAAGAGTGCCAGGATCAAAAAAATTCGGGGAAAATAAATCTGTTTTTGTTTCAAAGACAAGACTTACATTTTCATCAGAAAAAATGAGTTTGTTCATAATATCACCTGCCTATGCTAAAATGATAACCAAAAGAAGAATTTCTTTACAACAAAAATTGTATTATGCCTGTATATATTAAGCTTATGGGGAAAATTTGTAAATTGAGGATTTTAGATGCAGTACAAAAGGATGGATAGTTTGATACACAAAAATATTTCAAAGAAATCTTATTTCAAGGTGCGTTTATCTGCAACGATATTTATTGCGTGCGCAATTCTTTTTGTTTTTGCAGGCTGCAGCTGGCAAAAAGAACAAGATTCAAATTATCCGACTAAAAGTGCTGATGGAAAAACAGATATGGAAAGTATATCTTCTGAGACTGAAATAACAGAAAATGGATCTGAAGACGATATCTCAAAGGATGAAAATGTAATAGATAATTCAAACAATAATTTTTCGGAAAATAACCAATCAGACGAAAACTCCGGAGCTGATATTTCAGAAGATATAAAATGGTATGAAGACAGCAGTTGGGTCTTTGTTGATAATAGCTGGCTTAACATTAGAAGCGGTCCTTCTACCGATTATCCCATAATAACAGAGGTTTATTATGGAGACGCATTGGAGAGAATTGCAGTTAGCCGTCAGTGGTCTGAGATAATTTTACCAGATGGAAATCGAGGTTTTGCTTATAATTCATATTTATCATTAGTCCCTCTTTCTGATTAATTTCTTTCGCAATCAGTTGAATAAAGTGCTTGCTATTAAATAATAATTATTAAAGTTTTTCTCTATATGGTCGATATAACATTAGGGAAGGTTTATTTAGCAGTTCTTTTAACTGATAAGTTTATTGTTCAGAAAGAGTACTGACGAAAATCAGCATAGGGGGATACGGCACAATGTCTGGTATAACGCGCAAAAGATTATTTCAGGGTTTTATTTGCTTGCATGTACTTAATAAGGCAAATCAGGAGCCGTTTTATGGCAGTTGGCTGATTGATGAATTGTCTGCTCTTGGATATAAGCTAAGCCCTGGAACTGTATATCCTATTTTGCATAATCTTGAACAAGAAGGTTTACTTAACCACTTTTTTGAAAATGTTGAAGGAAAAGTTAGGAAGTACTATAGGATTACTGATGAGGGACGCATAGAGCTGCGTAGGGCACGCAGATATATGCTTGAATTATCAGATAATATTGATCATGACCCCATTGAGATGTCTCGTCCTGGTTGATTGAAACCGTTTTTATGTTAATTATCGTTTTCGGGTGTCTTACAGAATTTAAGAGGAGTTGTTCCTGTTATTTGTCTGAATGCTCTTGTGAAATGAGCTTGATCACTGAATGCCAGCATAATTGCAACATCAGCAATTGGTTTATTATAGAATCTAAGAAGTTTGCAGGCTGTTTCGATTTTTACCTTTTGAATGTAATAAGATATTGATTCTCCTGTCTTTTCCTTAAAATGTCTTGACAGATAACCGGGATTATGACCTGTATACCTTGAAAGATCTTCAAGGGTTATTTTGCTGTAAACTCTTCTTTGTATATAGTGCTGGCATAATCTAACCGGTTGTGTCCAGGCTGCCTGCAATTGTTCTTTTACCTGAAGGCATAATTCTGAAAAAAGACTGCTGATCCAGTTAAATACTTCAATTGCTGTTTGGCAATTTTCGATATTATATAACCAGTCTGATAAAATTCCGTTTGCCGAATCACTATCCAAAGCAGCTTCAATTGCACCTGATACAGCTCTTTGTGCCAAAAGAAGAGAATTATTTTTAGATGAACGTAGTTGTTTGTTGGAAATATTTTCATATTGATTATTCAATAAAGTTAGTGAAGCTTTTAATTTATCCTGATCACCAGTTTTTATTGCAAGTATACATTGCTCCTGACAATCTTCTGCAGGCAAAGAAAATGCTTTCTTACCGATTAATTTACTATTTCTTAAATCTTTGTGAACCATGGTTTCTACTTGTTTGCGACTGCTATCAATCCAGTCAATTGATTTAGCCTTTTCATTATGTAAATTGAGGCAGACAATATCTGACAAGAGCTGCAAAGCCCCTTCTGCATGATCAGGGCGAGCAGGACCTATTAGCAAAAGATCCTGAGACCAAACTGTTGGCTTCATTGATATAGCAGACCAGAAACGATCATTGCCAGTAGAAAATATAACAGGACCAGGTGCCTGTGGCTTGATAAAAGAAGGGTTTCGACTCCTTAATTGTTTAAAAAACCATTTGCGTAAATTTAATATTGCATTTTTTGCATGAGCATTTAGTGGAGAAATACTCCTGAAAATAATATTTCCGTTGCGATCAAATAAAGTAACCGGTATGCCGGTTAGAATAGAAACATCTTTACAAACCGATTCCAACAGATCGAGCTTTTTTCTGCTATTTCTGGTTAAAATACAATCCGCTTGTTTTGAGCTGATATCATTTGAACTTGATTCCGAATTTATATTCACAAAATACCTCCGCAAATATTGACCATTAGATGTATTTTAGCTGAAAAATATATCTAATGACAATGCCCGTCTAATTATTACTCAAAGATAAATAAGTTTTTTTAAAAGGGTTATTTGTTTGCTATGCACAAATAAAAAGTTGTTTTGTGGTTATTATCATGGTATTTGAATAAAAAGAGAAAAAGTATTGAAAAATGATATTGATGTGGTTATGATGAAGTCATAAAAATGATGAAACGTTTCCAGTAACGTTTCCAGGAAGCGACACCAAAATTCAGGAGGTTAAAAAAATGAAAAAGAAGTTATTATCTCTAGGCATGATTGCCATTATGTCAATTTCTATTTTAGCAGGCTGTGCTGGTGGTGATAGCACCACTACAACTACAACAGCTTCAGGCAATGGTGCTGAAACTACCACTGCAGCTCCGGAAGAAACCACTTCTGGCAGCGGCGGCTCAGTTTATTATTTGAATTTCAAACCTGAGCAGGATGCACAATGGCAGGAACTGGCTGATTTTTATACTGAACAAACTGGTGTGGAAGTTAAGGTTATTACAGCTGCTTCAGGTCAGTATGAAACAACTCTGATGAGTGAAATGGGTAAGAGTGAGGCACCAACACTTTTCCAGGTAAACGGACCTGTGGGACTTGCAAACTGGAAAGATTATTGTTATGACCTTACTGGTTCAGATGTTGCAGGTGAATTAAGTGATTCTGCTTTTGCTCTTATGGATGGAACATCCATGGCTGGTATAGCTTATGTTATAGAGACCTATGGCATAATCTATAACAAAGATTTATTACAGCAAGCTGGATATTCTCAAGATGACATTACTAATTTTGCTACTCTTAAATCTGTAGTAGAAGATATTACTGCAAGAAGTGATGAATTAGGATTTGCCGCGTTTACATCTGCCGGCATGGATGGATCTTCTGACTGGCGTTTTAAAACACATCTGGCTAATTTGCCAATTTATTACGAATACAAAGCTGATGGTATAAGTGATACTGATGCAATAAAAGGAACCTATCTTGACAATTATAGAGCAATCTGGGATCTTTACATTAATAATTCAACCGTAGCACCTACCTTGCTTAGTGCAAAAACGGGGGATGATGCTACTGCTGAATTTGTATCTGAGCAAGCTGTTTTCTATCAGAATGGAACATGGGCATATGGAGATATAGCTGTGCTTGGTGACGATACTTTGGGAATGCTGCCAATATATATTGGTGCTGAGGGAGAAGAGAATCAAGGATTATGCACAGGCACAGAGAATTACTGGTGTGTTAACAAGGATGCTTCTGAAGAAGACATTAAGGCAACTCTGGATTTTATATACTGGTGTGTAAGTTCTGATGTTGGTATCAAGGCTCTTTGTGGCGGAGAAGGAGCAATGCCTTCCGGAGATGCAGGTATGGGTTTTGTTATACCATTCAAAGGCAATCTTGAATCTTCAAATGCTTTGATTAATGTTGCTTCAGAATATGTTGCCGCAGGCAAGGAGTCAGTACAGTGGAATTTTTCTACCATGCCTTCGGAAAACTGGAAAAATGGAGTTGGTTCAGCACTTACTGCCTATGCTGCTGACCAGAACGATGCAAATTGGGATGTTGTTGTGAATGCTTTTGTTGATGGCTGGGCTACAGAAAAAGCTGCTGCTGCTTCTTAAAACTCTCTTAAATAGAGGATTTATGATGTGGGTAGGCGGTGATTCGTTTACCCACATTACTGTTAAAGATATATACTGGATTAGTATTGGGAGGGGCTTTTTATGGAACGATCAATTAAACGTTATTTCCCTGTTTTTGTTTTACCGACTTTGGCAGCATTTTTAATCGGTTTTATCTGGCCCTTTCTGCAAGGTATTTATCTTTCTTTTACTGAATTCAGAACTGTAAAAGATTCTGAATTTGTGGGTTTGAAAAATTATATCAGAGCGATTCAGGATCCGGAATTTGTAAATGCTTTTTTATTTACTGCAGTTTTTACAGTAGTAACAGTTGTACTAATCAATGTTCTTGCCTTTGCAGTAGCCCTGGCATTTACACAAAGTTTTAAGGGTATAAATATTTTCCGTACAGTATTTTTCCTGCCAAATTTAATTGGTGGTATAGTTCTAGGTTATATCTGGCAGTTGATATTTAACGGTATACTGGCTCATTTTGATCTTACTTTGAAAATCAGTACCACCTTTGGTTTTTGGGGGCTGGTTATTTTGATTTGCTGGCAGCAAATAGGCTATATGATGATAATTTATATTGCCGGGCTGCAGGCAATTCCAGGAGATTTTGCTGAGGCAGCTCAGATTGATGGTGCCAATTCCTGGCAGCGGATGCGTCATGTAATAATACCTAATATAATGCCGGCAATTACAATATGCACTTTCCTTACTGTGACAAATGGATTTAAACTGTTTGATCAGAATTTATCACTGACTGCCGGTGAACCCATGAAGTCTACAGAAATGCTTGCACTGAATATTTTTAATACATTTTATGGGCGAGTAGGCTGGCAAGGTGTAGGTCAGGCAAAAGCTGTTCTGTTTTTTATTCTGGTGGTAAGTATAGGACTTGTTCAGCTTAAATTAACACGTTCAAAGGAGGTGCAGCAGTAATGAAAAAACGCAAATTTATTAATCCTTTAGCCACACTTATATTTTCTATCATTTGCATTTTTTATGCATCACCTCTTTTCATTGTTTTGGCAAATTCTTTTAAAAATAGAACAAATATAAGCCTTACTCCCTTTCAGTTGCCAAATCATGAAACTTTCATAGGTCTGGAAAATTATTTAACAGCAATAAATCAGTATAAATTTATTGCTGCAGTAGGCTGGACTTTGATTATGACAGTCGGATCTGTACTTGTTATATTGCTTTGTACATCAATGTTTGCCTGGTACATAACCCGGGTGCAAAACAAATTAACTTCTTTCCTTTATCTGCTTTGCGTTTTTTCTATGGTTGTACCTTTTCAGATGGTTATGTTCACACTTTCCAGAACAGCAGACAGTTTGAAACTAAACACACCATGGGGTCTGATTATTATCTATCTGGGATTTGGTGCCGGTCTGGCTGTTTTTATGTTTTGTGGGTTTGTTAAATCAATTCCTCTGGAAATAGAAGATGCGGCAATGATTGACGGGAGTACACCATTGAGAACTTTTTTCTCGGTTGTACTACCAATCATGAAACCCACATATATTTCGGTAGGCATCCTTGAAACTATGTGGATATGGAATGATTTTCTGTTGCCATATCTGACATTAGATCGCAATAAATATAGTACAATATCCATGGTTATTCAGAATATGCAAGGATCATACGGTCGTGTTGATATGGGAGCAATTATGGCTTGTCTTGTCATGGCAGTGATTCCAGTGGTAGTATTTTACCTGAGCAGTCAGAAACATATAATCAAGGGTGTAGCTGCCGGAGCGGTAAAGGGTTGAGCGACAGTTTTTTTGAAAGGCGGATAATACATGACTATAAAAGATATTGCCAGATTATCAGGTTTTAGTGTAGGCACAGTTTCTCGTGTACTAAACAACCATCCTGATGTCAGCGATGTGACAAGAGAAAAAGTCATGGCAGTAGTACGAGAACATAATTTTCAACCTAATACTAATGCTCGTCATTTAAAAATGCAGGCAAAGTCTTCCGTAGCAATATTGGTTAAAGGTACCAATAATATGCTTTTTGCCGATATCCTGGAAAAAGCACAGGCTCTTTTGATGGAGAATGGAGAAGACGCTGTTGTGTGCTATCTTGATGAAGATGCCAACGAGGTTGCCTATGCTATACAATTAATCAGGGAGAGGAGACCTAAGGGTCTGTTATTTCTGGGAGGAGATCTTGAATATTTTCGTCAGTCGTTTGGGCATATCAAATTACCGGGCGTTCTTTTGACGAATAATGCCAGTAGTCTTGGTTTTCAGAATCTTTCCAGTCTGACCACAGATGATAAAGCTGCTTCTGCCGGTGTGATTGACTATCTTGTATCACAAGGTCATGAACAAATTGGTATACTGGGAGGAAATCCTTCTTATACACAGATAAGTCATAGTCGTATTTGTGGTTGCAAAGAGAGCCTGGCAAAGAATAATCTTGTTTTTGATGCGGAAAGGCAATGTGAGCCTTGCAGATATTCTATGTCGGAGGGTTATAGTGCTACCAAAAGACTGCTAATGCGTAACAATAAACTTACTGCAATTTTTGCTATGAGTGATGTGATAGCAATCGGTGCAGTTCGTGCATTAAAGGATATGAATAAAAATGTACCTGAAGATATTTCTGTAGTAGGTTATGATGGTGTTCCAATTTCCCATTACAGTGTTCCCAGACTGACAACTGTGCGTCAGGATTCTGCTTTTATGGCTAAGAGGGGAGTAGAAATGCTGCTTCACAGAATTCATAATCGTCGTCCCCCTGTGCATGAAATTGTTCCTTTCCAGCTTGTACATGGTGAGAGTGTGCAAAGAGTCAGTCGATAAGTCACAGATAAATCATAAAATAAAACAAATAGATACAGAAAGGTGGTTTCTTTTATGAGAAGCGCCGGAATACTTATGCCTATAACATCTTTGCCTTCCAGATATGGAATTGGTACTCTTGGACAAGCCGCCAGAGATTTTATTAAATTTCTTTCTAACAGTGGGCAGGCATATTGGCAGATTTTACCTATCTGTCCAACCAGTTACGGTGATTCGCCATATCAGTCTTTTTCTTCGTATGCAGGGAATCCTTATATGATAGATCTGGACGACCTTGCGAATGACGGTTTGCTAAAACCCGAAGAATATCAAAATAAATTCTGGGGCGATAATGCTAATAGAATAGATTATGGTCTGCTCTACAGAGAACGTTTCAATGTTCTTAGAATAGCAGTAAACAGGTTACAAGCTCTAAATAAAGATGAGTTCGCATCTTTTTGCAAAGAACAAAAATTATGGCTTGATGATTATGCCTTGTTCATGGCTTTAAAAGACAAATATGATGGTATGTCATGGCAAAGCTGGCCTGAAAATCTGCGTCATCGTATCGAATCAGCTTTGCTATCCGCTGAAGAGGAGCTGTTTGAACATATTATATTTTGGAAATCTGTGCAATATCTGTTTTTTCGCCAATGGAAAAACTTAAAGCGTCGGGCATCTGAAAACGGTATAGATATAATAGGGGATCTTCCAATTTATGTATCTGCAGACAGTGCCGACATATGGGCTAATCCTGAACAGTTTATGCTTGATTCAAATCTGCGGCTTTTAGAAGTTGCAGGCTGCCCGCCGGATGGTTTTTCAGCAGACGGTCAGCTTTGGGGTAATCCACTTTTTGACTGGGCTAAAATGGAGAAAGATGACTATAGCTGGTGGATAGATCGCATAAGATATCAATTTGAAATATACGATGTTTTGCGTATAGACCATTTCAGAGGTTTTGATGCTTATTATGCCATACCTGTTAATCAAACAACCGCCAGAAATGGCTGCTGGAAACCAGGGCCTGGAATCAAATTCTTCAGAATCTTGGAAGCCGTATTGGGAAAACGCAGGATTATTGCCGAGGATCTTGGGTTTATGACTCCATCTGTACACAAACTACTTAAAGATACCGGTTATCCAGGAATGAAGGTTCTGGAGTTTGCTTTTGACAGTCGTGACACAGGTGCAGGATATCTGCCGCATTGCTATCCACGGGATTGTGTTGTGTACACGGGAACCCATGATAATGATACGATTATGGGCTGGATTTCAACTGCTCCATCAAAAGATGTTGAATATGCAGTCAGGTATTTACGTCTGAATAAGCAGGAAGGCTATAACTGGGGGATGATGAGATCTGCCTGGGCAAGTGTGGCTGATCTGGCAATAATACAGATGCAGGATTTGCTGGGTCTTGGTAGTGAAGCAAGAATAAATATTCCATCGACTGTTGGAGGTAATTGGGTATGGCGTTGTAGTCACGGTGACTATAACCAGGTGCTTGCCAAACGTTTGTATCAGGAAATGCTGATCTACCATAGATTATCTGTGGATAGAGCATTTGATACATGTTTTAACTGAATACATAAGATTTGAAATTTCAATATTGACAATTAACAACAAATATCATGCTTTTACCAACAAATTATCATCGTTAAAGAAGTCTTTTTCATATTAATATGTCTTCAGGTTATATAAACGGAGGAATAAATTGTGAAAAAAGACTCTAAAAATGAAAAATATATTCTGACTTTATTAAATGAATTGGTAAAATCAGGTTTGGAAAATAATCTTCTAGAGAAAGAAGACTACATATATGTGTACAATCGGCTTTTGAACATATTGGCAATAGAAAATGGTATTTCGCCTCAAAGTGATGATTTTTTAGAATCACCAATCCATAATTTACCGTCTGCTATTCCTGATCTGATTGATTTAGTAGTTTTATGGGCTGTTGAACAGGGTTTTATAGAAGACCTGTTTGATATGAAAGAAGTTCTAGCTGCTGAATTAATGTCATGTATGATGGCAAGACCATCAGAAATAAATGGCGAGTTCTGGCATTTATATGCCAAAAGTCCAGATATTGCTACTGATTGGTTTTATAAATACTGCCAGGCCGTACAATATATTCAGGTAAGGAGAATTCGCAAAAATATCAGTTATCAGGCGGATAGCCAATACGGCTTGCTGGATATTACAATAAATTTGTCAAAACCGGAAAAAAATCCGGCGGATATTGCTGCAGCCAGGCTGGTAGAAAGTTCGGATTATCCTGCATGCCTGCTTTGTGTTGAAAATGAAGGTTATAGAGGCAGGATAAACCATCCTGCAAGGGCTAATCACAGACTCATAAGATTAAATAATCTTGCGGGCGAAAATTGGTTTTTTCAATATTCTCCATACTCCTACTATCCAGAACACTGTATCGTTTTGTCGGGTGAACATAGACCAATGAAAACAGATAAAAACACTTTTGTCCGAATTTTGGAATTTCTGGATTTGTTTCCTCACTACTTTATTGGTTCTAATGCTGATTTGCCTATTGTAGGCGGATCAATTTTAAGTCATGATCATTATCAGGGAGGCCGTTACTCTTTTGCTATGCAAAGAGCGCCGATAGAATATATCTTTAACTGGAGCAAATATCCAGAGGTTGATATGGGTATTGTAAAATGGCCAATGTCTGTTATTAGACTTAGCTGTGAAGCGAAAGAGCAGCTTACAGATTGTGCAGTAGAAATACTTAATAACTGGCGCCAATACAATGATCCGGAGGCTGACATTTTGTCATCAAGTAACGGAGAACCACATAATACCATTACACCAATCGGTAGAATTCGTAACAACAAATATGAGCTGGATCTTGTGTTGCGAAACAACAGACAAACAGAAGAACATCCTATGGGTATTTTTCATCCTCATGCAGATGTACATCATATAAAGCAGGAGAATATAGGTTTAATAGAAGTCATGGGACTTGCGGTTTTGCCATCGCGCCTCGTTATTGAACTTGATGTCATTGCTGATTATTTGCTGGATGATACAGTAGAAATAATGCAGTACCATGCTCAATGGGCAGCTTACCTTCGTAATAAGTATTTCAAAGTCAGAGATAAGCAGCATGCTCAGGAAATTGTTCGATTGGAAACCGCTCTTAAATTTGAAAAAGTATTGTTGGATGCTGGTGTGTTCAAAAGAGATGAAAAAGGGATACAAGCTTTTCATAGATATTTAAATCATTTGACTGAATCTTAAAACATCTTTTGTTTTCTAAAACTAATATAAAGGATTTAAAAAGGAAAAACTTATTAGAACTGTCTTGAGAATTTATATGATTCACAGGACAGCTCTTTTTTCTTGGTAAAAATATTGTATGACAGAATTTAATGAGATATCATGATGATATCGAGGTGTTAAGATGTACGGCATGTGGAAAGACAGTTTGAGAGATTTTAAGCAAATTCACCGGAAAGTTTTGGTTTTTGAGTCTGTTTATATACTTCTTTCCGGTTTTTTATTTGTGCCATTTATTGCTTGGATATTTGATAGATTTTTGAGAGCTTCGGGCAGTGGTTATCTGGTAAATAATGAAATATTTCGATTTGCTTTGAACATAAGAGGTTTTGCTGCTTTTATTATTCTCGGAACTCTTATGGTTTTGGCCTTATTTGTGGAGTTCGGAGTATTAGTTATTCTTTGTCAGAAAATTTATTTTGGACATAAAGTCAGCGTTATGGATGCGATAGTAACTACTATGAAGAGCATTCCAAAAATATTTGGTATAGGTATGATTAACCTCTTTTTAATTCTTATTCTACTTACTCCATTAGTAGATTCACCAATAACAGATTTTCTTTTTGGCGGACTTAACTTAAACATCTTGTTGTTGAATCCTATTTTACAATCAACTTTCAGAACAGTTATATTTTTAATTTTGGCAGCCTTGTTGATTCTTTTTTTCAGCAGGATGATTTTTTCGCTTCATATAATAATTATTAAAAATCTTTCAATAACTAAAGCAATTAGAGAAAGCTGGAGACTGACTCATAAAAAAATGTTTCGTATTTCAGTTGCTCTTGTAACTAGTAATGTGGCTTTTTTTGGTATAGTAATTGCTTTGCTGCTTGTTTTTAACTATTTACCCTTATGGTTAAGGCTGGCAGACCGATATATTTTTCTTAAATCAGCAACTATTATTTTTACCGGTTATCTTGGTTTTGTGCTGACTATTTTGGTTATTCCACTTAATCTAATTGTTATAACAAGACTATACTATGAATACAGCTCGGCACAGGATGCAAAACCTCTGGATGATCTGGTTTTGTCAGGCAGCTGGCTTGCTGGTAAATTTGAACACTGGTTAGCA
Source organism: Ercella succinigenes (assembly GCF_900002895.1). Lineage (NCBI taxonomy): Bacteria > Bacillati > Bacillota > Clostridia > Eubacteriales > Oscillospiraceae > Ercella > Ercella succinigenes. Next base: position 93,552 of record NZ_CDHP01000073.1, read on the forward strand.
AAGATCATCGGTGAGCATAAAAAGATATTTCGCACATTATTAGTGATATTGCTTTTGCTGACATTTCTGGTAAATACCAGATTTTATGACAGGCTGGTTTTTATGAGGTGGCATGTTATGATTGCCGCACATAGAGGTGATCCTGTACAGGCTCCTGAAAATACCATACCGGCAATTGAAAAAGCAATCGAACAGGCAGTTGATTTTGTCGAGATCGATGTGCAACTGACAAACGATAATGTACCTGTTCTATTTCATGACAATACATTGCGAAGAATTGCCGATCGATCAGAATCTATAAGTGATCTGTCACTTGAGGCTGTTAGACGTATAGATGCAGGTGCATGGTTTTCAGAGGAATTCAGACAAACAGGGATACCTACTTTGGAAGAAGCAATTTTGCACGTTGATAATAGATGCGGTTTGCTTATTGATGTTAAACTGGCAGGAGACCCTGAAATTATGGCAAAAGTCATAGTTGATCTTATTGAACAGTACGAAATCACTGATACATGCCTTGTACAGAGTTTTAGTCCGAGATTTCTGGCAGAGGTAAGAACTTTAAATCCAGATATAAAAATAGGACAGATCCTCACTTTGTCAGCTGGAAATCTAAGCAAAATGGATGTTGATTTTTACACAATAAGCCAAAATATGCTTACGGAGAATTTTGTGAAATCGGCACGTAGGGAAGGGCGACAGATATGGGTCTGGACAGTAAATTCTGAAAGAAATATTAAAACTGTATTATCTTATGATATAAACGGTATAATCACAGATTATCCTCAAAGAGTGCAAAAAATAGGTGGTTTTGATATTCTGTTTAATGAACAGAGTCCTGTGCCGCAGTTAACAGAAAAAAATGAAATAACTGATTAGCTGAACAACCGAAACTTGTTTGTAAGATCATGAATATAAAAATGGGAGATTTTGCTATGACAGATCAGAAAAAAAATGACAACAATTCTGCCACAATTGGGAAAATGATGCCGATTGATAAGGCATGGATGGTTACGGGAAGAGATTTCTGGCGAACCTCGGCATTGCCTCGATTTGCTGTTAGAAGTCTGATGATGTCGGATGGACCTCATGGTTTGAGATTAAATGAACCAGAAAAAGAACACTTGCCTTTTGAAGAAGGGCTGAAAGCTACTTGTTTTCCGCCTGCTTGCACAATTGCCTGCAGTTGGGATAAAGGTCTGCTTCTTCAGATTGGCAGAGCTCTTGCTGCAGAGTGCAAAGGCAAGATAGATATTTTACTAGGTCCTGGTATTAATATAAAAAGATCTCCTCTTGGTGGCAGGAATTTTGAATATTTTTCAGAAGATCCTTATTTGACTGGTCAGCTGGCCTCCGCTTGGATAGAAGGGTTGCAATCAGATAATATTGGCGCATGTCTCAAACATTTTGCTGTCAACAGTCAGGAAACAAGAAGAATGATTGTAAATGCTATTGTAGATAAAAGAGCATTGCATGAAATATATCTAAGTGCATTTGAACATGTTATCCGAAAAGCAAGACCATGGAGTATTATGGCCTCATACAATATGATAAATGGTTCCTATGCCTGTGAGAATAAATATTTACTCAGTACGGTTTTAAGAGAGAAATGGAAATTTGATGGTGTTGTTATTTCAGACTGGGGTGCTGTTAATGACCGCTTGGCAGCGCTTGAGGCAGGCATGGATCTGGAAATGCCAGGCAGTGGTTCTTTTCATGTAAAAGAAATATGCTGTGCTCTTAAAAAGAAGAAATTAGAAAGTAAATATCTTGATGATTCCGTGAAAAGACTCCTTGCTTTGCATGATAGAGCTGACGGCAAATTATCTAAACCGGTTGATAATTTTGAAGAAGATCATCATTATCTGGCTTTAAGAGCAGCAGAACAATCAATGGTTCTTACAAAAAATGAGAAAAAAATACTTCCTCTTAAAGCTCGTTATAGAATAGCTGTTATTGGCGATTTTGCAATTGATCCACGCTATCAGGGACATGGCAGCTCAAGAGTCAATCCTACACGTGTGGATAATCTTTTTGATTCACTGATTGACTTAGACTGTAATGCTGTTTTTTCCCGAGGATATGATCAAAGCAGTGACGATATTGACCAGGAGTTGTTAGCAGAGGCAATGGAAAATGCAGGCAGTTCTGATGTTGCTGTAGTTTGTCTTGGCTTGCCCGACAAAGATGAGTCAGAAGGCTATGACAGACCGCATATGCAATTGCCTGCAAATCAATTGGCTTTAATGGAGAAGTTATGGACAGTACAACCACGTATAGTTGTTGTCTATTTTGGCGGCTCGCCCGTAGAACTTCCCTTTATAAATCGTGCCAGTGCTGTTTTACTGTCATATCTGGGCGGTCAGGCAGGCGGTCAGGCAATAGCAAGAATTTTATTAGGCCTGGCTAATCCAGGGGGCAAGCTTGCTGAGAGTTGGCCGGTGACTCTGGATGATACTCCCTGCGTAAATTATTTTCCTGGTACAGGTAATCAGGTTGAATATAGAGAGAGTATCTATGTTGGTTATAGATATTATCAAACTGTTCAAAAACCTGTTTTATGGCCATTTGGCTTTGGGCTTAGTTACTCAAAGTTTGACTGGTTCAATTTAGCTCTTGATCGTAGTGTGATAACAAAAAAAGAACCATTGCAGGTAACCTGTTATTTGCGAAACAGCAGTTCTATAGCTGGTTCGGAAGTAGTGCAGGTATATGTATCAGATACTGATCCTGCAACTGACCGGCCTGCTCTTGAATTAAAAGCTTTTGCCAAAGTCTTTCTTGAGCCAGCTGAAACAAAGATGATTTCTTTTTCTCTTGACTGGCAGGCTTTTGCCCGGTTTGATCCTGATCATGACTGTCAGGTCGTTGATGACGGTACTTATGAAATTTCGGTTGGATCATCATGTCAGGATATATGGCTTAAATCGACTGTTGTGTTTGAAAATGAAGATAAAGATAAGATTGACAATTTGGAAGAAAAAACAAAAATGTTATCAGCTAAAAAACGCAGTTATACCATATATGACCGCATAGTATCCGGCCACATGCATCCAGAGGATTTTGAAAACGGTAAATTAGTTATAACCAAAGCTGATTTCGTCAGAAGATATGGCTCTGACTTACCTGAAGTTTCTCTGGCAAATGAAAAAATACATTTGAATACTCTAATAAGTGATCTTGGAGAAGGTAAACTGGCCAGAAAAATGATGTTTGAAATTTTTTCTGGTTTGCAAAAAGCCTTTGGTGATCCGGCTGCTGGAACTGTTCAGGAAAGGCAGCTGATTGCACAATGGGAACAAACTCCTTTGCGCAGCATCGCTCTGCTGGGAGGAAAAGAGATGAATCTTTACAAAATGAAGGCTATAATATCTATGCTAAATGGCAGAATTATAAGAGGAACATTACGTCTTGTCTCAATCAACCTGATAGATAAATTAGACGAAGTTTCAAAAAAAGATTGAATTTGCAGTATGGTGTAACAGATAGCATTGAATATTTGTTTTGTGGATGATAAACTTTCACACTGAATCCAAAGAAGTATAGTAGTATGGAGGGAAAAACATGAAAAGAACAAGAGTAATTATTTCTTTAATGATGTCAATTGCAATGGTTATTGCAATGATTGCAGGTTGTGGTGGCAGTGATGCAAAAATCAAAATCGGAGTTGTTCAGCTTGTAGAGCATCCGGCACTGGATGCATCTTATGAAGGATTCGTAGCAGCACTTAAAGATGCCGGATATGTTGATGGTGATAATATTACTATTGATTATCAGAATGGACAAGGAGAGCAGGCTAACTGTCAAACCATAGCGACACAGTTTGCAAATGATAAAGTTGATTTGGTTCTTGCTATAGCTACTCCCGCTGCACAGGCGGCAGCTAATGTAATAAAGGATATACCGATTCTTGTTACCGCTGTAACAGATCCTGAAGATGCCAGACTGGTAGATACGAATGAAAATCCTGGTGGCAACGTTTCTGGAACATCCGACCTTACACCGGTAAAAGAACAGTTGGAATTAATGTTGAAATTGATACCTGATGTTAAATCAGTCGCTGTTCTATATAGTTCAAGTGAATCAAATTCAGTTTTTCAGGCTAATCTGGCAAGAGAAGCTGCCAAGGTTCTTGATTTAGAAACTATAGAAGCAACAATTTCTTCTTCAAATGAGATTCAGCAGGTTGTTGAATCGGTTCTCAGTAGAGTTGACGCAATTTATATTCCCACTGACAATACTTTTGCCAATGCTATGGCTACCGTCACAATGATAACTGAACCTGCTGGAATCCCTGTTATTGTAGGTGAAAGCGGTATGGTTGATAATGGCGGCTTGGCAACGGTAGGATTAGATTATTATAGACTGGGATATCAAACTGGAGAAATGGCAGTGCGCATACTGAAAGATGATGCAAAAACCGCTGATATGCCTATTGAGTACCTACGTGAAATGGATTTAAGTATTAATACTGATATTGCAGAATCTCTGAATATTAGTATTCCTGCAGATCTGGCTGAACAAAATACATATGGGAAATAAGCTTATTTGAAGGAGATATCCATAAATGTTCTGGACAATACAAAGTGCGGTTTCTCTAGGTATATTGTGGGGAATAATGTCCCTCGGTGTTTATATTACTTTTAGAGTTTTAAATTTTGCAGATCTGACTGTTGATGGCAGCTTCACATTAGGTGGAGCTGTCTCAGCTGTCCTTGTGGCGAATGGCTTTAACCCTCTTATTGCGGTAGTTTTTGCAATGATAAGTGGAATGGCTGCCGGTTTGTGTACAGGTTTGTTAAATACAAAACTGAAAATACCTGGTCTTCTGGCAAGTATTCTTACACAAATTGCATTATATTCGATAAATCTCAGGGTGATGGGGTCTCCTAATATTCCTTTGTTGAGAATAACTACGATTTTTACCTGGATTGAAGATATAGGATTCCCCTCACGTTGGGTTACATTATTCATAGGCATTTTATTCATGACTGGTGTTATTGCTTTGATGTACTGGTTTTTTGGTACCGAAATAGGCAGTGCTATTCGTGCTACCGGAGATAATCCTCATATGATAAGAGCATTGGGTGTTCATACTGACACAACAACTATATTGGGTCTTGTAATGGGTAATTCTCTGGTTGCCTTGTCCGGTGGACTGATTGCACAGCAGCAAGGATTTGGAGATATTGGAATGGGAACAGGTGCCATAGTAATTGGTCTTGCAGCGATTATTATCGGTGAAGTTCTATTTACACAAAAGAATTTCCTTTTCCGACTTGCGGGAGTAATATTTGGATCTGTAGTTTATCGCATAGTAATAACTCTTGTGCTCAGACTAGGTTTGAAATCGACTGATTTGAAGCTTTTCACTGCGGTTCTTGTAGCCATAGCGCTTTTCCTGCCTGTTATGCGATCGGACTACAGAGCTTACAGACAGCGCAGGAGGAAAAATAATGCTTAAAATTAATCAAGTCAGCAAAACATTTTATATTGGGACTCCCAACGAACATCAGGCAATAAAGAATATTGATCTGGAGATTAAAGACGGCGATTTTATAACTGTAATTGGTGGAAATGGTGCAGGTAAATCAACCTTGCTAAATCTTATAGCCGGTGCATTGCTTCCTGATTGTGGCAGCATTGTACTTGATGATGTTGATGTTACCTGGCTGCCGGAACATAAAAGAGCAAATTTGCTAGGCCGTGTTTTTCAAGATCCAATGAGAGGTACCGCTGGAGATATGGGTATTGATGAAAATCTTGCTCTAGCTGCTCGTCGTGGCAAAAGTAGAGGATTAGGCTGGGGGATATCCAGATCAGAGAGAAGTAACTATAAGAAACTAATGCAACAGCTTGATCTTGGTCTGGAGGGTCGTCTTTCTGCAAAAGTTAAACTTCTTTCCGGTGGACAAAGACAGGCTCTAACGCTGATGATGGCAACTCTAAAAAAACCACGCATGCTGTTGCTGGATGAACATACTGCTGCTCTTGATCCCAAGACAGGCGCTAAAGTTCTTTCATTGACTGAAGATTTAATTAGTCAGAATAATTTAACTACTATGATGATTACACATAATATGCGTGATGCTATCAGATATGGTAATAGATTACTTATGCTTCATGAGGGTAAGATAATTGTTGATATATCAGGTGAGAATAAAAAAGAACTAAAAGTGGAAGATTTGCTTCACTTGTTCGAGCAAGCAAGCGGTTCGCAACTTGATAATGATAGAATGCTGCTTGGCTGATTGATCATATGTAAGAATATGCTCTCTGTAAAGCAGTTTTTGCAAAATTTGTTCTCTGTAAAAGCATTAATTATATGTTACAATCAATTAATCATAAAATTGATTGAAGGAGTAACCGATAATGTCATGTAAACATAAACCGATATTTAAATTTAAAAAATTATTTGCCAGAAGACCAGAATATTTTTGCCAGAATTGTGGTGCGAAAATACAGTTAACACCTCCTTTCAGAACAGGGTTAAGAGCTGCAAATGCTCTTTTCATAATGATTATTCTTTTTAGGGCATTTAATACAACAGATACAGAAGCTTCAGTAGAAGGTTTCCTTATAAACATGGGTATTTTGTTCGCTCTTGCCACTGCCTATGTTATAGTTTTGGTAATGATTATCAAATTTGGACCGTATGAAGAAATTATCGATGAAGATATTGTAGAAAAAAGTGATGAAAAAAATGCAGAAGAATCAAAAACTGATGTTTTGACTGATGAATCTTCAGATCAAATTGATAATGCTGCTGATGATCAGAATTTAACTGAAGAACAAAAGCAGTTAATGGAAATGTATGCTGCTTATGAAAAACAGGCTCAGGAACGTGGTGAGGCAAGTCCTGTAAAACAGGCAAAACCATTACCGGAAGAACCAGAATGTAAGCATGAACCGGTTGATACCTGGAAAAATTACATACCCAGTAAAATGGATTTTGTTTGTAAACATTGTGGTGATCCTATAACTTTTCCCATGTCAAGGAAGAAGTCGATTAATTTAATCTTTTTAGCTGTTATGGCTATTATTCTAATGCCTAACTTTTTTAATGATGACATTAATTTCTGGCAGTATTTACTGATTACTCTTGGTGCTCTAGCTGTGGCAACTGTTTTACAGGTGCTCTTCGTAAAAAAATGGCCAATGGAATCAAAAAAATAAAGTTGTCATTGAGGTGAAAGATGAAGCACCATCCAAATATACTTTTTATAATGGCAGAACGTATCAGATATGATTGTATTGGCAGTAGTCAGGTGCGTTTGAGTAAAACTCCCTATCTGGATTGGCTTGCAGGTAATGGTGTATGGTTTGAACAGGCCTACACACCTAATCCTAACTTAGGCCTTGCACAAAGTATTTTATTAAGTGGGGAAAGGGTTAATGCAAATTATTATTTTCCCTATGAAAAAAGTTTATCTCCTCGCGCCGTTATTAAATTTAAGGATAATTGGAGCAATTGGCTAAGTGATCGAAACTGGCTGTGTTCATGGCTTGGCAAATGGCAAATCAGTGGTTATGAACCTGCTGATTTCGGCTATGAAAAAGCAGATGACATTAAGTCTGATAAACCATCTGATATAGCGGAATCTGCAATACAATGGCTTAGAAAAAACGGACAGCAAGGTCTTCCCTGGCATCTTTGCCTGAATTTCCCAGATTATATGCCGTCAGAAGACATAAAAAATGATCAACCCGTTCCACTTTCTCCGTGGCCAAATTTTACAGACGATATGCAAAATAAGCCTATGGCTCAGAAAAGACTGCAGGAACGATGTAGTTCTACACATAATCTATGGTCAGAATGGTCTGAACGGGCTGCCAATTCAGTTGCACAGGCAACCAGATTAGATGATGCTGTTGGCAACCTGGTGGCACAGATAAATCAGATGGGTCTTCTTGAGGACACTTTGATTATTTTCACCGCAGCTTCAGGATCAATGTGTGGCAGTCATAAACTTATAGGAAATGAATATGTCTGCTATGATGAGGTTATGAGAGTGCCGATGCTTTTGCATTGGCCAGGTATTATTCCTGCTGGTTTACGTTGCGACAAGCTGGTAAGCAGTTTGCTTGATTTGCCGGCAACTCTGATTTCTTTACTTCAAGATAGAAAATTAGAAAGACTGCAGGGTTTTGATTTATCTTGTTTTTGGAGCAAGGGAAAATCTGAAAGTGGTTTTTGCAACCGTGATGGAATAATGTCAAGTCAGCTGGGTCTTAGCCAAGGCTTGTATACGCAACGCATGTTCAGAGACAGTCGATTTAAGTATATTTGGAATCCGACAGATCTTGATGAGTTGTATGATTTGCAAAAAGATCCTTATGAGTTAATTAATCGAATTGAAACAGATGTGGATGAAGCTGCAAGACTAAAAGCATTAATGTTAACGGAAATGATAAGATGTGATGATCCTCTTATTCGAGTAATGCAAACCGAGATGGAGGGAAAAGGCCAGTGATTCAGAAAAAAAGATTCAGAACGCTGACTTTTGTTATATGTTTATTATTGAGTATAGCTGTTATGACCGGCAGCTGTGGTTTTAGTGAACTCTTACAGACTGGTAAAGATATACTTGAAGAAGCAGCAAAAACACTGGAAGAGTCTGACACCTCATCAGAAACAGATCCTACAAGCTATGTTATTGATGTTGATCAGGGAGGTCTGTTTGAAGACAATAGCCAAAATGGCGATGATCTTGTTCAGTTGGATGACGAATTTGATAGAAAAGTCAAGGAGAGGCTTTCAGCAGGATTTTCTGCTTTTGAAGATGAAATTGATTTAACAGAATGCCTTGAAGGATATATCATAGCAGAAGCGGAAGTAGATAATCTTGTTTCCAGACTTGTTTCGATTTTTGAACATATTTATATGCAGGATCCTTTCATGTTTCATCTTGATGGCTCCATGAAAGTTGCGTATGAACTACAGTCTGCCTGGGGGCAAAGACAAGTAATAAAACTTTCTGTTGTTGTGCAGCGATTAGCCGGTTTTGAAAACCATAGCAAAGACATGCTAAAGGAAGTAAAAAACAATATTCTTGTCCAAGCTCGAGAAATTGTTAATATGGCCGGTACAGATAGAGCTGATTGGGAAAAAATGCTTATTATCCATGATGAGCTTGTTAGAAGGATAACTTATGATACCGGTCTTGATCAAAGGTATAATCAGACTGCAAGTGCTTTGATTGATGGAATATCACTATGCAAAGGTTATGCCCAGGCTTTTAAACTTGTTTGTGATCTGATGGATCTTGATTCTTTGGTTATATCAGGTCAGGCAGATGGCATAGAACATGCCTGGAACCTTGTGCTCTTAGATGGTGTTTATTACCATGTTGATGTAACACATGATGATCCTGTGCCCGATAGAGGTGAACATGCACCTGTTGAACACCGACACTTCCTCAGATCTGATGAAGTAATGAGTGAAACACATGTCTGGGACAAAAGTGCATATCCTGCTGCTCCTGAGGATGGTGCTCATTATTACAGACAGAATGAACTTATCGTAGATAGCAAAGATTCCTTGCTGCAAAAAACACAGCAATTTTTGATTTTAACTGATTTTGAAGATAAAAGAGATAAGCAGTTGGAATTGCTTTACACAGCACAAGATCAACCATCTTCAGATGAATTTGATAGAATTTTCAAACAGGCTTTAGATAATAGTGGCATTAATCGTGGTTTTTCGTATAGAATATCAGTAAGCAAAAGAGTTTTACAAATTATTATTATATCTGAATAGATAACAATTACAGCTGATTTTGCTATCAGGGGGCAGCAGAATGAAAAGATTGATAATTACAATCAATCCCGGGTCGACGTCTACTAAGACAGGATTGTTTTGCGAAAAAGAGTGCCTCGAAGAGAAAATAATCAGACATGATTCTTCTGAGTTAGCCAGCTTTCCCGAAATAATTGATCAGTTGCCCTATAGATTAAGAATGATTAATGAATTTTGTGAAGTTTCGTTAAAAAAACATGGTATCGGCAGCTTGAAACAGGTTTCTGCTTTTGTGGGCAGAGGAGGATTGATTGGAGCTGTTAAAGGTGGTACCTATCAAATTAATGAAGACATGATAAATGTTCTGACAATAGCTAAATACGGTAAACATGCCAGTAATTTGGGGGCGTTGATAGCTTCTGATTTTTCCTGTAGATATAATAAGCCGGGATATATAGTTGATCCACCTTCGGTTGACGAAATGGAGGATGTAGCCAGGATAACCGGTCTTAAAAGTATTAAGCGCAAAAGTATTTTTCATGCTCTTAATCAGAAGGCCGCGGCCAGAAAAGCAGCTGCCAAGCTTAAGAGAGAGTATGAACAATTAAATTTAATAGTATGCCATATGGGTGGTGGAATATCCGTTGGAGCACATTGCCGCGGCAAAGTAATAGATGTAAATAATGCTCTTGAAGAAGGTCCTTTTTCTCCAGAAAGAGCAGGCTCTTTGCCTAGTATATCCTTGATGAGCGAATTCATCAATTCGGGACTTAGTTTTAATCAATTTTATAAAAATTTAAATGGTAAAGGCGGCTTGTTATCTTTGACAGGTTCTTCAGATGTCAGATTTCTTGAATCACAAAAAGAAGAGAATTCAGAAATATTTCTTTATTTAGAAGCCATGTCTTATCAGATTGCCAAAGAAATATCTTCAATGGCTGCTGCTCTTAAGGGCGATGTTCAGTCAATTGTGTTAACAGGTGGAATGGCTTACAGTTCTTTTTTATGCCAGAGCATCAAGGAAAGAATTGAATTTATTGCACCTGTGGAGATTATTGCGGGGGAAATGGAATCAGAGGCTTTGGCAGCAGGGGCTTTACGCATATTGAATAATGAAGAAATACCTTTAATCTATAAAGATAGTTAAATATAAACAGTTTTCCCGATGTTTCCGGAGGTGGAAATGAAACATTTTGAAGAACTCGAAGATTTAGTAAGAGGTAGGGCTCCAGGCCGTATTGCCGTTGCGGCAGCGCATGATGATCATGTCTTGCAATCTGTAAATGCAGTTTGTAATCTTGGTTATGCCAGTGCAGTTTTAATAGGTGATAAAGAAAAAATATTTGAGCATGCAGATAATCTGGAACTTGATCTTTCTAATATAACAATTATAAAGGAACTTGACCCACAAGCTTGTGCTGTTCAGGCTGTTAATATGGTAAATAATGGAGAAGCAGATATTTTAATGAAGGGGCAGCTTCAAACTGCTGAACTGCTCAGGGCTGTGCTGGCAAAAGAACAGGGTCTGAGAACAGATCGCCTTCTTAGTCATATAGGGTTGTATGAAATGCCCTCATACCATAAATTGCTTATGGTTACGGATGCAGGTATAAATATTCAGCCTGATTTACAGCAAAAGGCTCAGATAATTAAGAACGCTGTAGAAGTAGCACATTGCCTTGGAAATGATAATCCCAAAGTTGCTGTTCTTTCGGCAGTAGAGTTAATTAATTCATCCATGAGTGCAACCTTAGATGCAGCCGCTTTGTCTTTGATGGCAAAGCGCGGTCAAATAAGAAATTGTCTGGTTGACGGCCCCTTGGCTATGGATAATGCAATAGACAGACAGGCCGCAAGACAAAAACATATTGAAAGTGAGGTTGCTGGTGATGCAGATGTTCTGCTGGCCCCCAATATTGAAGCTGGCAATATTTTAGTTAAATCGCTTGTGTTTCTTGCACAGGCAAGATCTTGCGGCATAATAACTGGGGCAAGAGTTCCTCTTGTCGTGACCTCAAGGGCAGAAAGCAGTGAGGCAAAATATTATTCTATTTTATTGGCATTAGCATTAGGTGAAAATGGATATTGCCGAGATTTAAGATAAAATTTATCAGGGAGGTTTATCAATGGCTGTTAAAGAAAAGAAAATTATTCTTTCCGTATGGGTGGAAGATAAAGCAGGAGTTCTTGGCAAGGTGACACAATTGTTTGGTGAACAGAATTGTAATATAGAAAGTCTTGCGGTTGGACAGACAGAAAAGAATAAAATTTCGCGAATGACTATAATTGTTGCAGGAGACCAGCAGGATGTATCTTCTGTTCTTGCCAAATTAAACCGAATAACCAGTTTAATACAGGTTAAACAGGTTGATCAGGAAGAATCAGTTCAGATGGAACTCGGTTTAATTCAAGTAGATGCCCCAGATGAAAAAAGAACCGATCTGATTAATCTGATTAATGTTTTTAGAGCACGTATAGTGGATGTGGCTACACATACCATGACCGTTGCAATTGCTGGAAATTCAGTTAAAATTGAAGCGTTGATAGATCTGTTGAGACCCTTTGGAATATTAGAAATTGTTAGAACAGGGACCATAGCAATGGATCGTGGAAGAAAACTCTTTGACTAGATGAAAATTACAGTTGTTTTGTTATCCATAAAAATTTAAAATAATATAATTCAGGAGGATAAAAATATGTTTTGTATCAAATGCGGAGCTCCTAACGAGGACAATGCAAAATTTTGTACCAGTTGCGGACAGAGTTTAAATGAGCAGAATAATGGCAATCAGGCGGTGTCAGCAGTAAATAATCATAGCTATGCATCAGGCGGTTTCAAATATGAAATTTTTGGCGATAATTTGCCTGCTGTTTCTATTAGATTAAATGCTGGTGAAAGTATCTATACACAAAGCGGCGGAATGACCTGGATGGATAATGGTATGCAAATGTCAACCAATATGAATGGTGGACTAATGAAAGGCTTGGGCAGAGTTTTTTCCGGAGATTCACTTTTCATTGCTACTTATACCGCCAGCAGAGATAATCAGGAAATAGTAATTGCCAGCAGCTTTCCAGGTAAAATTGCTGCCGTAGATATAGGCAGAAGCCCCATTATAGCTCAAAAATCATCTTTCCTTTGTGCACAGCCTAGTGTTAATTTAAGTGCATATATTACCAAAGGTATTAAAGCAGGTCTTTTTGGTGGTGAAGGCTTTATTATGCAGCGAATGTCTGGAAGCGGCTATGTATTTTTAGAAATAGATGGCAGTTTAGTGGAAAGAGAACTGGCGCCTGGAGAATCAATTAAAGTAGATACCGGCAATGTTGCCGCATTCACCGAATCTGTTCAGTATCAGGCAGAGATGGTGAAGGGCTTTAAAAATGTTCTTTTTGGCGGTGAAGGTTTATTCCTGACCACTTTAACAGGACCAGGAAAAGTTTGGCTGCAAACAATGACTTTATCGAATTTTGCCAAACAGCTGATTCCATTTTTGCCAAAATCCGGTAATTAAAAAAAGGTAATTGATTATGACATTTGATTTTTTGCAAGTAAAAGATTTTGCTGCTGCTGCTATGCTTTCTGAGCTTGCCTCTGAAATATGGCATGAGCACTATGATAAGCTGATCGGATCTGAGCAGGTAAATTATATGATTGCCAAATTTCAGTCTCCAGAAGCTATAATCAACGATATAAAAGAAAAAAACTATGAATATTTTATCTTAAGCAGTGACTGCGATGATAAAGCAGGATACTATGCCGTGAAACCAGATCTTGCTGAGAAATCTCTTTTTCTCAGTAAGATCTATTTGTCCGAAAAGTTTAGAGGTCATGGATTGTCCAGAAAGATGATTGATCACATGAAGGCCAGACATAACCCTTCATATATCTGGTTAACTGTAAATAAAGGCAATTCAGGGAGCATAAAAGTATATCAGCATTTTGGATTTGAAATTATTTCTGAGCAGAAATCTGATATAGGATCTGGTTATTATATGGATGATTATGTCATGAAAATGCAGATATAATTGTCATAAGACTATTTTACTATCTTGAAAGGCCAACTGAAGATACCACCCATATCATATACATTTTCGTATCCATTTTTGACAAGAAACCTTGCTGCTTGAGCACTTCTTGCTCCGCTGGCACAATAAACAACAATAGCTTGGCTTTTGTCTGAAGGAAGTTCAGCCAGATTATTAGGTATTTCATGAACCGGCAGAAGATTGCTTCCCGGTATATGTCCTTGATTATGCTCGTCAACTGTGCGCACGTCTATCAAAAGCGGTGGATTTTCCTGTTCAAGCCATTCCTTTACTTGCTGTGGTTTGATTCTCTGAACACTTGCTGCTGTGTTGAAATTATTTCCATGAATAGCTGTTCTGAATGATTCAAATAAACTTGACATATTATTAGTCTCCTATCTTTTTTAAAAAATTATTTTACCAACCGACAATAGTATTGTTCGGCAAAAAAATTTGTTTGTGTATTCTGCTTTATTGTCATATAACAATTACATTGATATGATATAGCATGAATGTTTTTTATTCTGTGATCTGATCACAATAAGCCATTGCTTTTGGACTTTTCACGGATATTGCAAATAAAGTGGAGGAATAATAATGGGTGAATTAATGTCCGGTCTTGGCAAAGCTGTTTTATTTGATTGTGATGGTGTTCTGGTTGACTCTGAGCCTGCTTTGGCAAGGGTAGCTGCACTTGCACTGGCTGATTTTGGTGCTCCGGCAAGTCCTGATGACTTTAAGCCTTATATAGGCATGGGCGAAGAAACCTATCTGGGTGAAGTTCTGAAAAAATATGGCGTTGAATTTACTGCTGATATCAAGGCACATGTCTATGAAAAATATATTGAACATGCTCCTGATTTTGTTGAACCGTTTGCAGGCGTTACTGATCTTCTTCATAGTCTTAAAGCACAAGGCTATCGTCTTGCCGTTGCCAGCAGTGCCGATATGGTCAAGGTAGAAGCAAATCTAAAAGTTCTCAATCTTCCGGATAATCTTTTTGATGCCGTAATTACAGGTAGCGATATTGAGAGGAAAAAACCTTTCCCGGATATTTATCTGCTGGCTGCTGAAAGATGTAATACTGATCCTGCAAGATGTTATGTAGTTGAGGATGCTGTCAGCGGAATTAAAGCAGGTAAAGCTGCCGGCATGACCTGTATTGGTTTTACTTCGGCGCATTCTGCAGATGAATTAACAGAAGCAGGTGCTGATCATATTATAGATAATATGAGTAAAGTTTCTGATCTGGTTTAATTGATTAATTCTAAATAATCACTACCTTGTTATTTAAGTTTTACAAGCTGCTAAGTTTAAACAAAGGGGCTGTCTCAAACGAGATAGCCCCTTTCGATTACTTCTGTTGTAGATAGATTCTGCTTATACGTTAAACAGCATATCGGAATAAGAAGGGATCGGCCAGTACTTGGCATCAACAAGAGTTTCCAGTAAATCTGAATCTTCGCGCAACTCATTCATTGTTGCAAAAACTTCGTCCCGATAAGCTTTTGCCTGAGCTACTGTATCTTCATGCATAGAAGATGCTGTTTCTACCGCCTTCTCGAGCTTATCCAGATTCTTATTGAAAGAAGAAAGTGCCTGACTTATCTTTTGGAAAAGATTTTTCTCTACTTCAGCTCCGCCATTTATAGCATCGATCATGGCAATTTCAGAAGCCAGTTTACTGCGATAACTAATTGCAGCAGGCATAATCTGTCTTTTAGCCATCTCCAACATTGTTAAAGCTTCAATATTGATTGTTTTGATATATATTTCATACTGTATCTCACAACGTGAATCCATTTCAACTCTTGAAAGAACGCTATGCTTTTCCATCAGGGCCTTATTCTTTTCATCACGAATAACAGCAATTGCATCAACTGTAGTTCTGATATTTGGTAAACCTCTTTTTTCTGCCTCGACAACCCATTCATCAGAATAACCGTTACCATTAAAAATAACTCTTTTATGATTTTTGATGGTTTCGCGGATGATTTCATCAACTTCGGCAGTTGTATCATCAATTTTTTCAAGTCTTTCTGCATATCTGCTCAGAATTTCAGCAACAATCGTATTCAATGTAAAATTACACTGCGCTATTGATTGAGATGATCCAACCATTCTGAATTCAAATTTATTGCCAGTAAAGGCGAAAGGAGATGTTCTGTTACGATCAGTACTATCTTTGAATAAATTTGGCAATGATGCTGTTCCAAGACTAAGTATACCACCAGACTTACAACTGGTTGCTTTGCCTGTTTCGATCTGTTCCAGAATATCTGTAAGCTGATCGCCAAGGAATATTGAAATAATTGCCGGAGGAGCTTCGTTAGCACCTAATCTATGATCATTTCCAGGGCTTGCAGCTGATATTCTAAGAAGATCAGCATACTCATCAACTGCCTGGATTACGGCACTTAGGAATAAAAGGAACTGTTGATTTTCGTGAGGTGTTTTACCTGGTTCCAATAGATTCTGACCATCATCAGTGCTCATTGACCAGTTATTATGTTTTCCTGATCCGTTAACACCGGCAAAAGGTTTTTCGTGCAATAAGCAGACCAGACCATGTTTGAGAGCAATTTTTTTCATAGTTTCCATTGTCAGCTGATTATGATCAGTAGCAATATTGGTTGTACTGAAAATAGGAGCCAATTCATGCTGTGCAGGAGCAACTTCATTATGTTTTGTTTTTGCAGAAACTCCCATTTTCCATAATTCAGCATCCAGATCAGCCATATAAGCTGCAATTCTATCTTTTATCTGACCGAAATAATGATCTTCCAGATCTTGACCTTTGGGCGGTTTGGCACCAAATAATGTGCGCCCTGTCATTATAAGATCCTTGCGTTGATCATAATACTTTTTATCAATCAGGAAATATTCCTGCTCTGGCCCTACTGTAGTTGTTACTTTCTTTACCTGAGTCTGACCCAGCAAATGAAGTATTTTTACAGCCTGATTGCTAAGTGCATCCATTGAACGAAGCAGAGGCGTCTTTTTATCTAATGCCTCACCTGTATAAGCACAAAAAGCTGTGGGAATATAAAGCGATTTATCTTTAACAAAAGCAGGAGAAGTACAATCCCAGGCTGTATAACCACGAGCTTCAAAAGTTGCTCTTAATCCTCCCGAAGGAAATGAAGAAGCATCAGGCTCGCCCTTGATTAATTCTTTGCCACTGAATTCCATAATGATTTTGCCATCAGACGTTGGAGAAATGAACGAATCATGCTTTTCTGCAGTGATTCCTGTCATAGGCTGGAACCAATGCGTAAAATGTGTAGCACCTTTGCTGATAGCCCAGTCTTTCATTGCTGATGCAACCACTTCCGCGACCTGCGGATCTAAAGTTTTACCTGCTTCAATGGTTTTGCGCAGTGCCTGATAAGTCGCCTTTGGCAAGGTCTGACGCATAACAGAATCATTGAATACATTTGATCCGAATAATTGGCTTAGAGATGTTCCACTAGCATTTTCAAAAGTTTGTAACATGTTATGAACCTCCTTTGGTTGCATTTCGGTGAGCTGCGGCGATCATATCTGACCAGATATTTGTATAAAAAAAACGTTCCGCTTCCTACTTAAAGGAAACACGAAACGTCCTCGTTTTCGCCGAAATATCCGTCAGTCCTATCCGATCTGATGAATCACCGATGCATTTACATCGTTTTCTGCTTTTATTCTAACACAAAATGCAAGAAATGCAATAGTGAATTGCATAAAGTTGTGGTTATAAACATAAATGTTTTTTAGCTGTTATGATGATGCTATAACCCTAAAAGCTTATTTTAGAGTGTTTTTAGGCAAAAAAACAAAGAGAATTATATTTTTAGCATACAATTCTCTTTGCTGATTTTATTTGTGTGTGAAATGTTAAGATGTGTTTGTTGCAAAAGCGAGTTGATCTTTTACAAGTTAAGGATTTATGACCATAAGATTTTAATTATTTTACTAATTCTTCAGCCTGCGCTACAACATTATCAACAGTAAATCCGAATTCTTCAAATAATTTACCAGCAGGAGCAGATGCTCCGAAATGATCAATACCAATAACTTTGCCTTCAAAACCGACATAACGATACCATGGCATAGTAGCACCGGCTTCTATAGCGACTCTCTTTTTGATAGATGAAGGAAGCACCGCTTCTTTGTAATCATCACTTTGTTCTTCAAAAAGTTCTAAGGAAGGCATTGATACTACACGAGCAGCAATTCCTTTTTCTTGCAGAGCTTTTTGTGATTTCATAGCCAGTTCTACTTCAGAACCGGTAGCGATGAGAATAATATCTGGGTTTTCAGCATCAGATAATACATAGCCACCTTTTAAAGCTTCTTTGCCACTATTTTCATAAGTAGGTAAATTCTGTCTGCTCAAAACAAGACAGGTTGGCCCTTCATTGGTAAGCGCTGCCAGATAACCAGCAGCTGTTTCTTTGCCGTCTGCCGGGCGATACACTCTGACACCAGGTGTTGCTCTTAGAGCTGCCAGATGTTCGATTGGCTCATGTGTTGGACCATCTTCTCCAACACCAATACTATCATGTGTAAGAACATACATAACAGGTGCTTTCATTAAAGCACTCAATCTTAATGATCCTTTCAGGTAATCACTGAAAACAAAGAAAGTAGCACAGAATGTACGAAGACCTCCGTGCAAAGCAAGTCCGTTTGCTGCTGCTGCCATTGCAAATTCACGAACCCCATAATGTATGTTGGCACTCTCATAGGATCCTGGAGCAAACCAGCCTTTTCCTTTTAATTCTGTCTTGGTAGAAGGTGCCAGATCCGCACTGCCGCCAATAAGATTAGGCAAACGATCGGCCAGTCTGTTCAAAATAACTCCGCTGGTTGCGCGAGTTGCCTGTGATCCTTCAAAAGACCAGAATTCTTCGTCATTTAACAGGTCTGGCAATTCATTATTATTGCAAGCTTCAAATTCTTTTGCCAGTTCAGGATATTTTTCCTGCCAATTATCAAAGACTAACTGCCATTCTGTCTGTTTGTTTTTCAGATCTGACTGTTTTTCTTTAAGATAATCTTCCAGTTCAGAAGGCAAAGTAAAAGCTTCTTTTTGAGGCCAGTTCAGAAGTTCTTTGGTTTTTTCAACATTTTCAGCACCAAGTGGCTCACCATGTGTTTTGGCAAGTCCAGCCAGAGGTGATCCGAACCCTATCTCTGTTTTTACAACAATCATTGAAGGTTTATCTGTTTCAGCTTTAGCGGCTTCAATTGCTTTGGCAATCGCTGCACGGTCATTACCGTCATCGATATGAACAACATGCCAACCGTAGGCCTCATGGCGTGCTCCTACATCTTCCGTAAAAGCAACATCGGTATTTCCTTCAATTGAAATATCATTGTCATCATAAAAAACAATCAGTTTTCCAAGCTTAAGAGTTCCGGCTAATGAAGCGGCCTCACTGGAAATTCCCTCCATCATACAACCATCGCCGACAAGAGCGTATGTATAATGATCAACAATTTTACCATCTTCACGATTAAAGCGAGCTGCCAGATGAGCTTCTGCCATTGCCATACCTACAGCAGTTGCAATACCCTGACCAAGAGGGCCGGTCGTAGTTTCAATACCAGTTGTATGACCGTATTCAGGATGCCCGGGAGTTTTACTGTCCCATTGACGGAAAGACTTCAGATCTTCCATAGTCAATCCATAACCAAAAAGATGTAACAGAGAATAGATCAACATAGACGCGTGGCCTGCACTTAAGACAAATCGATCGCGATTAACCCATTTAGGGTCTGCAGGATTGTGCGACATGTGATTAGCCCACAGCTCATAAGCCATAGCGGCAGAGCCCATAGGTAATCCTGGATGACCAGAATTGGCCTTTTGAATACTTTCAGCAGACAGAATACGAATTGCATTTACTGCCAACTGGTCTAGACGTTG
This sequence comes from Ercella succinigenes, assembly GCF_900002895.1. Taxonomy (NCBI): domain Bacteria; kingdom Bacillati; phylum Bacillota; class Clostridia; order Eubacteriales; family Oscillospiraceae; genus Ercella; species Ercella succinigenes. The sequence continues at coordinate 113,234 of NZ_CDHP01000073.1, forward strand.
TGTGTCAGACATAGGTTTCACCTCCGAGTATTTTCGATAAACATCACCTCTCATTATACACGAAATTAAATGACGACAAAACAAGAGAGTAAAAAAAGAATCAAATTTATATGTTAAAATGTAAATAATAAATTATTTTTCAGTTGGATATTGCCTGATTAGATGTGATATGAACAGTTGACGTTTTTGAACAGTTGCTTTTCAAATGGTTACTATAAGCAGGGGGGCTTGTATGGAGTCATCAGTTATTCAAGATATTTCACTTGGTGATGCATTGGCAGTTTATATGCTTGCCCAAACCGAAATTATTTACCTGAAAATGCAGATTATTAAAGATAGTAAATTCAGCCAGCATATAGAAAAAACAGATGATGTGCATGATCTTCGCACATCTTCTCGCAGATGCCTTTCAATAATTCAAGGACTAAATTCCTTTGTTGAATCACAAACTGCTGAGTTTATGACTGAATCTTTTAAAAAAATACTAAGAAAAACCGGGAAACTCAGAGATTACGATGTTATGATCAGTTTTTTATCAAAAACAGAATTAAATGCTGAGGATTGTGAAATTCAGAAAACAGAGTGTCAGGAATTATGCGATTATCTAAATATAAAAAGAGAAAAGTCATGGCAGGAACTTTCTGACTTCATTAATTCGGATAATTTTTCAATCAGCATGCGAGAATTACGGCTCATTATTTCTTCTCCTGAAGCAGCGCGCAGAATTTCCTGTAGCCTTAGCCCTGGCAAAAGTGAATATAAAATGAATAATATAGCTCCGGCAGTGCTTTTTAGAGCGGCTGCCGATATAAATGCTTTTTCTCAGTTAAAGCAAGCAGATCTTCACAGACTTCGTATAGCCTGCAAAAAAATGCGTTACCTGACGGAGTTTTTTTCCTTTTACAGTGAAAACAAAAAATCTTTTTTGATTGATAAAATAAAAAAACTTCAATCAGAGCTGGGAATATGGCATGACATTTATTTTTTAAAAAGTACATTGAAAAAACTAAACAATAGAACAGGTAAATATTCAAATCTATGCAAGTCTGTAGATGTTCTAGAGCAACAATTACAAAAAAAAATGACAGATCAGCTGGCTGCTGCTGATCTGTCAAAGCTTAATAATCAAATAGTTACTTGGTTACAATTATAATATGTGATATCAGATATTTGGAATAACCGGCGGTGCGAATACACGGGTTGCCATTTGATCATCAATATTAAGCAGTGCATTTGTGTTTTCGCCGGCAAGTGTCAGCCTATCGATCATATCATTAGCATTACCTTCTTCTTCTACTTGTTCGGTTATGTACCACTGCAGAAAAATATACGCCGCATGATCATTTACCTTCATTGCAATAGTCGCAAGATTATTTATAGAATCTGTAACAAATTGTTCATGTGCAAGAGTATTTTTGAAAATATCCAACAGATCTGTCCAATCTCCGCTGGGGTCGTCGATAGCCTTAAAAGTAACAGGCTGACTTCTTGTTTGCATGTACTGGTAAAATCCTTGTGCATGAGCTAGCTCTTCAAGATACTGAACATACATCCAGTTGGCAGCTCCCTTGAAACCCTTGTCTGAGCACCAGTTTGACATTGCTAGATAAAGGAAAGCGGAATAGTATTCTTTGTTAATCTGATCACTGATTGCATTTGCTAATTCTGAATTCATAATTATTACCTTCTTCCCATATTATTGCTTGTTTTGACAGTATTACAAGATTCTGTTTAATTATAAGGTACTATCTTAACAACCGCCAACAGAAATGTTACAAAAAAAATGTTTGTGTAAGGTTATCATGTTATGGTATGAAAAAGAATCACTTTATATCAATTTTTGCAATTTTAGGCCGATAAGATTGCAAAATTAAACAAAGCTTTTATAATAGAGAGGTAAAATAACAAAAGAAGCGAGACAAAGGGGGCTGCGTTTTTGTTCAAAATATTCAAAAAACAGGATTTGAATCCATCTGTTGTTCTGATGCAGATAGAATCACCGGAAATTGCCAGAAAGGCACAACCGGGACAGTTCATCATTCTCAGAGTTGATGATGAAGGCGAGAGAGTACCACTGACTATAGCTGCATACGATGCAGTCGAAGGTACAGTTACAATAGTTTTTCAGATTGTAGGGAAAACAACAAAACAGTTATCCGAAATGAAGCAGGGAGATTATCTGCTCGATTTTGTAGGTCCTTTAGGTGTGCCGACTCATTTAGAGGGCTATAAAAAGGTTGCTGTTATTGGAGGAGGTCTGGGATCAGCGATTGCATGGCCGCAAGCAAAAAAACTTTATCAATCAGGTGCCCAGGTAGATATGATCTGTGGTTTTCGCAATAAAGATCTGATCATTCTAGAAGAAGAAATGAAAGAATCATGCAGTCGTCTGTTTATAACCACTGATGATGGTTCTAACGGTAAACAAGGTTTTGTAACAGACACTTTAAAAACTTTAATTGAAAGCGGAAATTCATATGATCTGGTTATAGCAATAGGTCCTTTAATAATGATGAAATTTGTTAGCAAACTCACTTTGGAATACAATATTAAAACCCTTGTAAGTATGAATCCGGTAATGGTTGATGGTACGGGAATGTGCGGTGGCTGCAGGGTTACTGTTGGCGGGGAAACAAAATTTGCCTGCGTTGACGGCCCTGATTTTGATGGACATCAAGTTGATTTTGATGAAGCGATGCGCAGACAGCAGTTTTATAAAGAAGATGAGAAAACTTCTTTGGATAAACATGCCTGCCGATTGACAGGGGAGGTACGCAATCATGCCTAATCTCTCACAGAAGAAAGTACCAATGCCTGAGCAGGAGCCAGAGATAAGAAATAGAAATTTCCATGAGGTTGCAACCGGATACACTGCTGAAATGGCAAAAGAAGAGGCTGAGCGTTGTCTTCAGTGCAAGCATAAACCTTGTATGGAAGGATGTCCTGTCAGGGTGAAAATTCCAGAATTTATTAAACTGGTAGCAGAAGGAGATTTTGCTGCTGCTTATGATGCGATAGCTACAACAAACAATCTTCCTGCAATATGCGGTAGAGTATGCCCTCAGGAAAATCAGTGTGAAGAACTTTGTGTACGCACCAAAAAAGGAGAATCTGTTGCTATTGGCAGATTGGAAAGATTTGTTGCAGACTGGTATATGGCAAACAGGCAAAGTGAAAAACTTCAAATTGAAAACAATGGTAAAAAAGTTGCTGTCATAGGTTCCGGACCGGCAAGTCTGGCTTGCGCCGGAGATCTGGCAAAAATGGGATATGCTGTTACCATGTTTGAGGCTTTTCACGTACCAGGCGGTGTTCTGATGTATGGCATACCTGAATTCAGATTGCCCAAGGCTCTTGTTCAAAGAGAAATAGCTAATCTTAAGAATCTAGGTGTCGAAATAAGAACAAATATGGTTATAGGCAAGATATATGATATAGATGAGCTTATGCAGGAACAAGATTATCGTGCTGTATTTATAGGCACAGGCGCAGGTCTGCCTTCCTTCATGAAAATACCTGGTGAAAATCTCAACGGTGTTTATTCTGCAAATGAATTTTTGACCAGAATAAATCTGATGAAAGCATATAAATTTCCTGATTGTGATACTCCGGTAAAAGTTGGCCGCAGAGTTGCTGTTATAGGTGGTGGCAATGTAGCCATGGATGCCGCCAGAAGTGCCAGAAGACTAGGTGCTGAAGAAGTTTATATTGTTTATCGCAGGTCTGAAGCTGAATTGCCTGCCAGGATTGAAGAATATCACCATGCTAAAGAAGAAGGCATAAAGATGAAACTTCTAACAAATCCTACTGCGATTTTAGGTACAGAAGATGGCTTTGTTAAAGCTCTGCAATGTGTAGAAATGGAATTAGGAGAACCTGATGCAAGTGGACGACGCAGACCTGTAGTTAAAGCTGATTCTCAATTTGAAATTGAAATGGATACAGTAATTATGGCTATAGGTCAGAGTCCAAATCCTTTGATAAAATCAACAAAAGGTCTGGAAACTCAGGATTGGGGCGGTATAATTGTAGATGATAAAACGATGGCAACCAGTAAACCAGGTGTATATGCAGGTGGTGATGCCGTGACAGGTGCTGCAACTGTAATTCTTGCCATGGGTGCCGGTAAGCAGGCGGCTGAAGCAATAGATAAATATCTCAAGGGCTTCTCTGAAGATCCCGAAAATCCGGCCTGTTTCTTTGCTGTAACCAAACCAGAAAATTAAATAACTTACAAAACCCGGCCAGAGAATGAGCCGGGTTTTTTTGTAATTTAAGATAGTTCAATTGTGTAGTATATGTACTATTTAGCCACTAAGGTATAAAATGATTTGTAAAATCAACCGCTGTTTTAAGATTAAGTGATAAGGAGATTACACTATGCGATATGCAAGAATTATGTATAAAGGCAATCCCGAATGGGTTATGATAGACGACAATTCAACCCATATTCTTGATGCCCCACCTTATTATGGCGGCTTGCCTATCAAATCAGAGATAGACTTGGAAAAATGCGTTTGGCTGGCTCCCTGCAAACCCGGCAAAATAGTTGCTGTCGGGAAAAATTATAAGGATCATATAAAAGAATTAAAAAATGATACTTTAATGCCGGATACCCCTATTCTGTTTATTAAACCTTCCGGTACTGTTATCGGGCCAAATCAAAATATTATTTTACCTCCAGAAAATACCAGCAAAAGAGTTGACTACGAAGCTGAACTTGCTTTTGTAGTTTCACATAAGGCAAAAAATATCAGTGTTGAAGATGCAAGAAAGTTTATTTTGGGATACACCTGTTTAAATGATGTAACCGCAAGGGATATACAGGAAACAGATGGACAATGGACAAGAGCAAAATGCTTTGATACTTTTGCACCGATAGGACCCTGGATAACAGATGAAATAAATCCTAATGATGTGGAAATTATCTCCAGACTTAATGGTGAGATAAAACAGCAGGCAAGAACATCAATTCAGATCTGGAATGTTTATGAGCTGCTCTCTTTTATAAGTCATATGATGACTCTTGATGCAGGAGATGTTGTAACAACTGGAACACCTGCCGGTATAGGTCAGTTGAAAGCCGGTGATCAGATAAGTATCCAGATTGAAGGCATTGGTGAATTAAATAATAGTGTTATGACTCAATAAAAGCCTTTTTTATTTTTGCTTATTTCAATATGTCTTTGCTCTTGACTTTATAGTGACAAGGGTATATTCTAAAATTGTCCGTGCTCGAGCACGGGCGAAAGAGGGTAGAAATATTATTTGTCATCCGAAAATCAAAAAGTCCTAAACAAGATTGAGAATGTGCATGACAAAATATTGGTGAAGGGAGGTTAAATAATTAATGGGCGTTTCGATTAAACAGATTGCCGAGATGGCAGGCGTTTCCAGAGGGACAGTAGATAGGGCACTCAATGATCGTCCTGGAATAAATCCTGATGTCAAAAAACATGTGCTTAAAATAGCAGATGAACTTGGTTATAAATCGAATCGTGCCGGAAAACTTCTAGGCTTACATAAAACATCATTAAGGATAGGCATACAGATGCCTTCTGAAGGTAATGATTTTTTCGAGGCGATTACTGAAGGTCAAAAAAAAGCTCAATCTGAACTTTCAGACTTCCGACTTAAATTATATTGGCGCACTATGAAAGGCTTTTCAGCAAAAAAGCAGTCTGAGCAGATTGACGAACTATTGGAAAAGGGTATTCAGGCTCTTGCTCTGGTACCTATAGATCATGAGCTTATACACAATAAACTTAGAGAACTAAATAAAAAAGGAATTCCTGTAATAACATTTAACACAGATATAAATTCTGAAATTAGTGACATAGAGAGATTATGTTATGTTGGGAATGACTATTATAAAAGTGGTGCTGTTGCTGCAGGTATTTTAGGGAGAATAGCGGATGGCAGGCAATACAATGTTATTGTTCTGACAGGATCTGTGCAGATGCTTGGACATAATCAGAGAATACATGGATTCCATCAAGTTTTGAAAAATACTTTTCCCAATATAAAGGTAAAAGACATTTTTGAAACAGAAGATGATGATAAAAAAGCCTACCAAATAATGTGTGAATATATTCAGAATATGCAGATTTGTAATAATATCTTTCCTCTTGACGCAGTTTATATAACTGCCGGTGGTGCATCTGGATGTTGCAGAGCTATAGTTGAAGCAGGTTTGCAGCACAAAGTAAAAATAATTGGGTTTGACCGCACTCCCAGTATAGAGCAATATCTTCGTGATGCTGTGATGACTGCAGCGATTGAGCAGGAACCTTATATGCAAGGCTATTTGCCAATAAAAATGCTATTCGATTATCTTTTAGATAATACCAGACCCCCGATTTGTCACTGGACAAAAAATGAAATAGTTATAAGTGAAAACATGTGAACAAGAAAAAAGGAACAACCAAAGGCCAAAAAGGCAAAATGAAAGTGAGGTTTTACTATGTCAGAATTCTATCCAGGTATCAAAAAAATAGGTTATGAGGGAAATCAATCCGACAATCCACTAGCGTTTAGGTTTTATAATCCTGATGAAATGATTGCTGGTAAAAGTATGCGTGATCATCTGAGATTTGCTATGTCATACTGGCATACAATGGTTGCAGAAGGATCAGATATGTTCGGCAATGGAACTTTGTCAAAAAAATACGGTTCTTCAGATCCGATGGAAAGTGCAAAAAACAAAGCTTATGCTGCTTTTGAACTTATGGATAAGCTTAGTATAGATTTTTATTGTTTTCATGATCGTGACATTGCTCCTGAGGGATCAAGTCTGGCAGAATCAAATGCACGCCTTGATGAAATAACAGATATTTTACTGGATCTGCAGAAAAAATATGATAAAAAACTTCTTTGGGGTACTGCCAATTTATTCTCAAATCCTCGTTATGCACATGGTGCAGGAACTTCTCCAAGTGTAGACGTATTTGCTTTTGCCGCTGCTCAGGTAAAAAAAGCAGTTGAACTTACGGTAAAACTCGGTGGTGAAGGATATACTTTCTGGGGTGGACGTGAAGGCTATGAAACACTTCTCAACACAAAAATGGGTATGGAGCTTGATAATCTTGCCAGATTAATGCATTTGGCAAAAGATTATGCTCGCAGCATTGGCTTTAAAGGTGATTTTTATGTTGAACCTAAACCTAAAGAGCCTTCCAAGCATCAGTATGATTTTGACTCAGCAACTGTTATCGGTTTCCTGCGCAATTATGGTCTTGACAAAGACTTTAAGCTCAATATTGAAGCTAATCATGCAACCTTAGCCGGCCATTCTTTCCAGCATGAGCTAAGACTGGCTCGTGAAAGCGGTTTCTTTGGATCAATCGATGCAAATCAGGGAGATATGCTGCTGGGATGGGATACCGATCAATTCCCAACCAATATATATGACACTGTTTTTGCCATGTATGAACTGCTTAAAGCAGGTGGATTTACCAAAGGCGGCTTGAACTTTGATGCTAAAACCCGCCGTGCTTCTAATACTAATGAAGATATTTTCTATAGCTATATTGCTGGAATGGATACTTTTGCTCTTGGCTTGAAAATGGCTCAGAGAATTATAGAAGACGGACGTATAGATTCATTCACTGATGAACGTTATGCCAGCTGGAATCAGGATATGGGACAGAAAATAATCAAAGGCGAGATCAGTATTGATGAGCTTGAAAAATATGCTCTGCAGATGGGTGATGTTAAAGTTGGCTCAGGTAGACAGGAATATCTGGAAGGTATACTTAATTCGATGCTTTTTGCCTGATAATGCTTTATGCACTGATTATTTGCCATATTTTCATGTTACTGATAAGATTTCCGTATCTTATTATAATTTCAAAATAACAAGAATGGGAAAGGGGGCGACCTGTGAGAACAGGTCAGCACATTATGACAAAACAAGTTTGCCTTATAGGAATAGATGTTGGAACATCTGGTGTGAAAGTTCTGGCATTAGCGCAGGACGGACAGATTCTTGCTACGGCGATAGAAGAATATCCTCTTTATACGCCACAGACTGGTTGGACAGAACAGGATCCAGAAGACTGGTGGCAAGGAACACTGAAAGCTTTAAAAGCTGTTTTACCAAAATGTGATAATTACGATATCAAGGCAATCGGTTTTTCTGGTCAGATGCATGGTATGGTTGCTATGGATTCAAATGATCAGGTAGTCAGAAATGCTATTCTCTGGAATGATCAGAGAACAGAAAGTCAGTGCCAGGAAATTACAGAAAAAGCTGGTGGTCTGGATTCTCTTCTTAGTTACACTAACAATCAGATGCTGACAGGATATACCGGCGGCAAAATTCTTTGGCTAAAACAACAGGAACCAGAAAATTATGCGAAGGTAAAAGTTGTTATTAATCCAAAAGATTATATTCGCTTTCGCCTGACAGGTAAAAAAGTAACTGATGTTTCGGATGCTTCAGGCTTTGGCTTTTTTGATGTAAAAAACAAAAAATGGAATGAAGAGCTGATAAAGTTAGCTGGCCTGGACATTGATATTTTCCCTCCTGCAGTGGAATCAACTGACATCACCGGTGAGGTTTCTGCCGCAGCAGCGGAGGAAACAGGTCTGCCACAAGGTACGATGGTTTCAGGCGGTGGAGGAGATGCTGTTATTTCTACCACCGGGCTGGGGCTTGTAAAGCCTGGCCGTGTCGCTGTTACTCTTGGGACATCAGGCGTTGTAGCAATGGGTTTGCCATCATTCATGGATAATCCACAAGGGAGCCTGCAGCTTTTCCGTGGCAACAGCCCAGGAACCTTTACTGCTATGGGTGTTACCCTTGCTGCTGCCGGATCATATCACTGGTTCAGGAATGCTCTGGGACAACAAGAGATCGAACAGGGTAAACAGATAGGCAAAAGTTCATTCTATCTGTTGGATCAGGCTGCTAAAGCAACTAATGCCGGTGCCGACGGACTGATTTACCTGCCTTATCTGACAGGTGAACGTTGTCCGATTAATGATCCTGCCGCCAAAGGTGGATTCCTGGGGCTTACCTCACATCATACGAAGGGACATTTCGCCAGAGCTGTGTTAGAAGGTGTTGCTTATTCCCTGCGTCAGGTCTATGATCTTATAGCTGACGGTATGGGTGATACTCTTCAAGGATCAGGTGAAGTTGTTCTTGCTGGAGGAGGTGCTGCAAGTCCTCTGTGGCGTCAGATTTTCGCTGATCTTTTCCAGATGCCGGTAAGGACTGTATATGGTTCTGCCGAAGGCGGATCTTTCGGAGCTGCTCTCGTAGCCGGCGTTGCGGCAGGAGTATGGCCTGATCTGGCGGCAACTGTGCCATTGATCAAACCTGAAAGTGAGACTTTGCCCAATCCTGCAAACAAGGACACATATGAGAAACTTTATCAACGCTATGTACGCATGTATGATGCTTTGAAATGGAGTTTTGAAGATTGAGTTTAATTTTCTGAAATTTTAAGGAGAATGATTCAATCATTAATATCAATAGTATTTTTGTCAAAAGGCTGTTTCTTCAATTTGAGGAAACAGCCTTTTACATGTGGTGTGCCACGCATGGCACTTTACTTGACGGTGAGAGTCCGTTATGGGGGTATGTAGCGACCAACCATTAGCTAAAGTAAAGGCAAGGCAAGGGTATCCATTGCGAGGTGGAATCTGAAGGAAGCATAGAATCCGATGGGTTCATTGAGGCAAAGTTCCGGGATCTAAAGCATAACTCATGACATTATCAATTAATCTTGGATTGTCCCGTGCATAGCAGTGAATAGAGTTAATGGCAGCAGGTCAAGTTCCAGACAAGGATATCAGAATAATCCTTTGAAGTGTCTTTATATCAACACATTTGACGATTTAAAGCGATAACGTTGTCTGGCACCAAGTGCCAGACAGGCCTATTTGCAACAATGCCGAAAACCGCTGGTATTAGTATGTTACTGGTTGATACAACAGATTTGACTGTCTGGCACTTGGTGCCAGACAGGCCTATTTGCAATAATACTGAAAACCGCTGAAATATAGGCTTTTTAACGATTTTACCTACTTTATTTGTCTGACCCCTAATAGTTGTCGTAGCAAAAATGCAGAAAGGAACCCTTAAATGGAACCTGAAAAAAATAAGCAACGACACATAGTAGACCGTTCGAAACGCCATCCCAAGAGAATCAAGGATGCAGTACTGAGAATGATGCTGCCACTGGAGAATTTAGACAACACAGAAATTCACCAAATTGTTGATATCCCAGTTGATACAATAAAAAAGTGGTGCTCGAAGTGGAAAGTAGCAGGTAAGCTGTTTTTTTCAAACAAGCCGGATATCTCAGTTTAATGGAAATTTATTCTAATTCGTGAACTGTAAACTTTGGAATCGCCGTATACCGAACGGTACGTACGGTGGTGTGGGAGGTCTCCCGGTCAAATAATGACCGGGGTCCTACCCGATTGCAAAGAAGCAGCTTGTTAATTTCTTGAGATTAATAGCAAATAGTTACAAAAAAAGTCAATAATTGGCTTATACAGAACTTTCTATATGGTTTATAAATTGTGTAAGGATAAATTTTATGCATTTTCACTTTGTATAAGAATGAAATCAAATTATTAATGAAGTCAAATTATCAACTTGAGGAGGATTTTATGAATTCAAAAGAATTAGTTCTGGCTGCTATTAAAAATCAGGAAACGGAAAGAATACCCTGGGTGCCTTTTGTCGGCTGTCATGCTGCAAAACTTATCGGTGTAGACGCAGACGAGTACTTTAAATCAGCAGATCTGATTGTAAAAGGAATGGAAACTGCGGTAGAACGGTATAGACCTGATGGTATTCCGGCTTTATTTGATCTCCAGATTGAAGCAGAAGCAATGGGCTGTGAACTTCAATGGGCAAAATCAAATCCTCCGGCAGTAAGCACACATCCTCTGGAAGAAGGTGGTAAAAGTCTATCTGAAATAAAAATACCTACTGAAAAAGATGGACGATTCCCAATAGTTTTAGATGCCATGCGCCGTATTTGTAACGGTGTGGGTAAGGAAAAAGCTATTTATGGTCTTATTACCGGACCTTTTACCCTCGCTTTGCATTTGATGGGAACAGATATTTTCTATAATATGATCGATGAGCCGGAGCTGGTTCATGAATTGATGGAATTTGCGACGAAAGTTGCTATTGAAACCAGCCGTATGTATCTTGAAGCTGGTTGTGACATTATTGCTGTCGTTGATCCCATGACTTCACAGATATCTCCAGATAATTTCACCGATTTTGTTACGCCTTATATGACAAAGGTTTTTGATTATATTCGTGAACAAGACAAACTGGGAACACTTTTTGTCTGTGGAAATGCAAAAAATAACATTGAAGTCATGTGTCAATGTCATGCACATGGATTGTCAATTGATGAGAATATTCCACTCGATTATGTTCGTGATGTCTGTCAGAAATATGATATGTCTTTTGGCGGAAATATAAAACTGACTGTCACCATGCTTTTTGGAACACCAACCGATAATGTAAATGATGCTATGAACTGCATGTCAATAGGTGGCAAAAAAGGGTTTGTGCTTGCTCCCGGATGTGATATGCCTTTTGATGTACCACCTGAAAATGTCGAAGCTGTTTCAGCTCTTGTTCATGATGAAATTGCAGAATTCATGGAATCATCTAATCCGCTTGAAGGCGTAGAGGTATCTTTAGCTGATTTTTCTGACAAATCCAAAGTATATATTGATGTAATAACTCTTGATTCAGAATCATGTGCTCCCTGCCAGTATATGATGGAAGCTGTTTATACCGCCGCCAGAAAATTAGGCGATGCAATTGAATATAAAGAACATAAAATAAAAGATAAAGCCGGTGTGGTAGCTATGATGAAATTAGGTGTCAGCAATGTTCCTACGATTGTTGTTGATGGTCAGATTAAATTTGTCTCCATCATTCCTGATGAAGCAACATTTATGCAAGTTCTAAAAGACGCTATGGCTGCCAAGGGTTTGTAATAAAGAAAGGTGCCTGACAAAGAAAGTAAAACAAAGGGTGAAAATGTTGTGTTTTCACCCTTTTGTATGGCACCAAGTGCCAGGCACACATATCAGAAGAATCTGTTGAAATGACTTCAGCTTAACAAATTTGAAGAATTTAATTAAAACCCTTGTATGGAACTTGGTGCCAGACAGGGGTTTTAGCTAGTGCGGTTATTATGTCCTAATTCCATTGACACTCCCCATAGCAAAAGATTCCTTACAAATTTTTTTTGAAATCCTGTCACAAAATGGTCATCTAGATCGTTATAGTTTATAGAGGAATAAATCATAGGAAAAAAGCCTAGTGATAAAAGCTCTATATTAAATTTATAAGAGAAAGAAGGTAGAAAAATGATTAATAATCCAAACGGTATAAAAAACAGTTATGTGAAAGAAAGTCTAATACTAGCTTTTGCTATTATCGTTGCAGGAGTGAGTTTGTACATATCTATTGAATCTGTTTTTGATTATTCGAGAAGTTTCTTTACTAGTATCAGTGCTTCTTTAGACTGCCTATTTCAAGACATTGAAAATGTAGTTAAAGGTTTAAAGAATTGAATCTATCTGGGTGAATTTTAGAATTTTCTAAAAATTCTCTAAAAAAACTTTTAAAATTTCCTGTCACAAAATGCTTTTGTCGATCGTTATAGTTTATAGAGGAATAAATCATAGGAAAGGAGCCTAGTGATAAAAGCTCTATATTAAATTTATAAGAGAAAGAAGGTAGAAAACTGAATCATAAGGCACATTTAATAAAGAAGTCATTCACCGAGTTAACGGCAACAGAAAAAAGCCGTTAGGAACGGACTAAGAAGAAAATAATGTTGAGCCTTACCTATACAGGAACCGGCTCATGAACCTTGACAACTACATAACCAAACTTTTTTGCCAGTCTCTGGAACTGTTCTTCCGGAGACAATATAACCATAGGATTTTTAAGAGATTCCTCATATAGCTCTTTTGAGAAAAGCTCTCCTCTGGACAAAAGTGTATAAATGACGGAAAGCATCATACGAGCGATGGCGATAATTGCTTTCTTATGTCCCCGTCTATGCTTGAGTACTTGATAACGTTGTCT
>NZ_CDHP01000074.1:0-16886 GCF_900002895.1 Ercella succinigenes
TAAGATTACTCTGATTTATATAATAATCAAATGAATTTTATGAAGAAATTTTCATATTTGATAAAAGCTGTTTATTTATATTTGATAGGTGATTAAGTGTATGCTATTATAATTTTATCAATATAAAGGAAGTGGTTTTTTGTATAAAACAAAACAGATTAATGTGAGCTTTACAGAAATATCTGATTGTTTCTTCCCGCATTCTTGGCTTGAGAATTTATCTGAAGAAAAATATTATAAAATAAACAATTTAAAAAACGATCAGGAAAGATGCCTAAGTATAACTGCTCATCGCCTTTTATGTTATATTCTTAAATCTAAATATTCCTTTTTGCCTTCTGTGGAAGATTGGGCATATAGCTGGCATGGAAAGCCATATTTGAAAACCAATCCTGATATTCATTTTAATATAAGCCATTCAGGAAATATAGCTATGTGTGCAGTGCATAATATGCCTGTAGGTATTGATATAGAAAAGAAACAATCTATAGATCAGGGCACAGAACTGTGTTTTATGTCCGAACAGGAACTTGAAGTATACAAAGCTTCTTTGGATAAAGTGGATACATTTTATAAAATATGGACTCTTAAAGAAGCTTATGTGAAATACTGTGGTAGAGGAATTGGCTCTGACATTGATAAACTCACGATATATCCTAAAGATGGAACCATTTTCTCCAATGTTTTGGAGTGTAATTTTGATCTGATTGATATAAATGCAGCAGAATATCAGGCCGCTATATGTGCTTCGACTGTGAACTACTTGGTTGAGAAGATTGAAGCGCAAAGTCTTATCAGTTTCTGAGTGATATTTAATCAAATATTAAGCATATAATAGAATACATTCAATCGACGTCAATTTACCAAAGTGATATAATTTAGAGCGATGTGACACATTGCTAGTTTTCGACGTGAACTGTGCATAATGGTTCATGAAGAATTTTGATTGTGATAGCAAATAAAGCTAGCATATTTTTTATTTTATTGCACTACTAGAAGTACTGATTCACTTATCAGTGTATCATTAACAGGTTTTAATGAAGGTAGGAGAAAGCAAGCAAAATGTTCAACGCACAATATAATTTGACTCACCCGCAAAAAAGAATATGGTACTCAGAAAAATTGCATCCAGGTACAGGCATGTGGAATAATGCAGGAACATTAAAAATCAAGGGTAAGGTGGACTATTCTTTGTTAGAGAAAGCATTTTGTCTATTTGTTAGGCAAAATGATGCTGTGCGTATGAGAATAGGCGATGAAGATGGAGTTCCTTATCAGTATGTCAAAAGATATGAACCTTTTTCGGCAGACTTTTTTGATTTTTCGGAAAGAGGAATTGAAAAATTATATGAGTGGGATAGTATTCAGACACAAACTCCCATGCCTCTTATTGATAGTGATCTTTTTTATTTTGCACTTTTTAGACTTAGTGATGAAGAAGGTGGATTCTATTTAAAATTCCATCACATTATATCTGATGGAATATCTTTTGTTGAATTTACAAATCAGATAATTGAATCTTATACGTGTCTTCTCAGTGGTGCAGATCCTGAACCAAAAAAACGGAGTTCCTATATTGATTATATACAGGAGGAGCAAGATTATTTAAAATCAGAACGGTTTTTAATTGATAAAAAATTCTGGTCTGATTTATTTGAGAATTTACCTGAACCGACAGTTATCAAGCAAAGAAAAACTCATTATTTAAGTAAAAAGGCCAAACGCAAAACTTTTGTGGTAAGCGAATCTATATCGGCGCAGATTCGTAATTTTTGTTCTTCTAATAAGCTTTCTGTATTTTCAGTTTTTTTGTCTGCTCTTTCAATATATGTAAATCGTATAACAAATAAGAAAGACATTATTATAGGAACACCTGTTGCAAATAGAACTTCTAGAAAAACAAGAAATGCAATAGGGATGTTTGTTAGCACTGTACCTGTAAGAATAAAAGTAAAAGATGATCTTACGTTTTCAGAATTTGCAAGATCAATATCTCGTGACTGGTTTTCTATACTTAAGCATCAAAAATACCCATATGATTTAATGCTGCAGGATTTGCGTGAATCACACAAAGACCTTAGTTCATTGTATGATGTAACACTTTCTTGTCAGATTGGTACTTTTAATAAAGATCAATCCGATTTTTCATATGCTGGCCGTTGGCATTTCAGTGGTTATCAGGCAGATTCGCTAAATATTCATATTAATGACAGGGAAGATGAGGGTAGATTTATTGTTGATTACGATTATCATACTCCTCTATTTTACGGCAAAGAAATAGAATATATTCATCAACATCTTATAAATATTATTTGCGATATGATGAATCATTCAGGCAAAAAACTTTATGAGCTGACTCTTATGTCTGAAGAAGAAAAAAAGAGAATACTTACCGGCTTTAATAATAACAGCTGCCTGTTTCCCGAAAATAAATCACTGGTTGATATTTGGAATATGCGGATAAAAAATGCTCTTCCAGATGATATAGCTGTTATTAATCAAGGCCAGTATATGACATACAAAGAAATCGATGAATTATCATCAAAACTGGCATTAAAATTAAACAAAAATGGTGTTTGCTCAGGTAGTATTGTGGGACTGCTTGCAGAACGGAACTTTGATTATTGCATATATATTCTTGCCATTTTAAAAGCAGGCGGAGCCTTTATGCCCATAGATTCTGGCCTGCCGCAAGACCGTATTACTTATATGATTCAAGATAGCAGGGCAAAATTTTTGCTTGCTTCACCACACTTGTTAGGCAAATGTCCTCAAATATCTGATATTAATGTGATTGAGGGAATTTATTCTGACATATCTACAGAGGAACATAATCATTTTGAATTTTCTGAAAGTTCTGAAAATTCGAATGGTCTTGCTTATATTATATATACATCAGGATCTACTGGTCAGCCTAAAGGTGTTCAGATTGAGCAAAAATCTATAGTGCAGTTGGTATATTCTCTAAATAAGATTTGTAACCTTCCCACAAAGTCACGTGTTCTTTGTGCTGCTTCTATATCATTTGATTTGAGCATAATGGAACTTATCATTTCACTTTTTGCTGGAAATACTGCTGTACTTGCTCCTGATCACGAGGCAAATATACCAAAGAATCTAGTTAGTCTCATAAAAACAACAAAGGTTAATGCAATGATTGTCACTCCGGGGCGTATGGAGTTATTACTTTCAGATTCTCAAGGCGCTCAATGCCTTGCAAATTTTGATATGATCGGACTTGGTGGAGATGTACTTTCAGAAAAATTACTCGCAAAAGTGCAAAATTTTTCAAAGGCTCAAATATTCAATTTCTACGGACCCACAGAAATCACTATCTGCTGTACTTGTGCAGACGTGACCCATGCCAAAGTTCCCAATATTGGAAAACCCATGCATAATGTCAATGCCTATATTTTGGATTCGCATTTGAATCCTGTCCCTATAGGAATACCTGGAGAGCTTTTTATTGGAGGTGTTGGAGTTTCAAAAGGGTATATTGGCAAACCTGAACTTAATAAAGAACGGTTTTTAGATAATCCATTTATTCCGGGGGGGAAAATCTATCGTACGGGAGATTTGGCAAGATGGTATCCGCTGGGAGAAATTGAATTTTTAGGCAGAATAGATAATCAGGTGAAAATTCGTGGATATAGAATAGAACTGGGAGAAATTGAAAATCGGCTTGCCCAAATAGAAGGGATTACAACATGTATTGTAATTGATAGAGAAGATGCTGTTGGTCGCAAATTTCTTTGTGCCTATATTTGTGGTAATCCTCCAACCAAAACGCAGATTCGTGCGCAATTGGTAAAAGATTTACCAATATATATGATTCCTTCATATTTTATAAACATCAGTACTTTACCATTTAATGCAAGTGGAAAAGTAGATCGGAATCTTTTGCCTGATCCTATAAATAATGACAATTATCATAAAGAAGATTTCGTGCCTGCACAAACAATTACAGAAAAAGAACTTGCGAGTATTTGGTCGAATGTTTTAGGACTGGAAGATATTGGCCGCAATGATAGTTTCTTTGAAATAGGAGGAGATTCCTTAAGTGTTGTCAAAGTTATGGCTAAGGTTCAGCAGAAATTTCAAGTTGATCTTTTGCTGGAAGATATTTACAGATCACCAGGACTTAAAGAATTTGCAGCTTTGATTGATACTGCAGAACAAAAAGAATACAAACCTATATTGCCTGCACCTTTGTCAGATAGCTATCCAGTTTCATCTGCGCAAAAGAGAATGTGGATTATGTCAGTAAGACAGAATTCACAGACTGCATATAATATGCCAATTGTTCTGCAGCTTAGTGAAAAACCTGACTATAACCGTTTGAAAAGAGCGTTTGAATTGCTGGTTGACAGGCACGACTCCCTTAGAACTTCTTTTTCTCTTATTAATGATGAGCTTCGACAAGTTATTCAGGATAAAGCTTCTTTTGTTATAGAAAGAATAGAGTGCAATTCAAGACAATTAAAAAGTAAAATAAAAGAATTTATAAGACCTTTTGATCTGGAAAAAGCACCGTTACTTCGTTCCGCGCAAATTGAAACTGCAGATGATCAATATTTTTTGTTGATTGATATGCACCATATTATTAGCGACAGACAAACTACAGAGATACTGATGGCAGATCTTGCAGATTTTTATGGTGGCAAAGACCTTTATCCTAAACGACTCGAATATAAAGACTTTGTTTTTTGGCATCAATCATTTATGCAGTCACCAAGTATGAAACTAAGAAAAGATTTCTGGAAAAATTCTTTGTCTGGCGAATTACCTTTGCTAAATTTGCGTACAGACAGGTCACGGTCTGCAGTACAGCGTTTTGATGGTTCAAGACTGAGCTTTAATATTGACGGACAAAAAACTGATAAACTTAGAGCGTTTGCTGCTAAACATGATGGTACGTTATTCATGTCTATGCTGGCAGTTTATTGCGTGCTGTTATCTAAATACACAGGGCAGGAAGATATAATAGTGGGAACGCCTGTATCTGGTCGCCAAAGAGAAGAAATTCAACAAATAGCAGGTGTATTTATAAATATGATTCCTCTACGAAACTATCCTAGAGGAGAAATGAGATTTGTTGACTTCTTTGAGGAATTATCCCAAAACACAATTTCAGCACTTGCGAATTCTGATTATCCATTTGAAAATATTATTTCTGATTTAAATATACAACGTGATGCAGCAAGAAACCCTCTTTTTGATACCATGTTGGTTCAGACAAAAGGTGATCTGAAACTAACCCTTGGAGAAATAAAAGCTAGACATTTCCCTTTTGATCATGGAGTTTCTAAGCTTGACTTAACTCTTGAAGTTTACGAGTCTATAGCAGGAGAAGGTTGCCATTTTGAGTTTGAGTATAATAAAAATTTATTTAAGAAATCTACCATAGAGCGTATGGCGAAACATTTTTGCAGGCTAGTTGAAATACTTGCTGAGGAGCCGGATATTCGAATTTGTGATGTAACAATGTTATCACAACAGGAGCTTTGGCAAGTAACTCAAGGATTTAATCAAACAAATCTGCCACTTGAAGATAAGTCTATACAATCTCTTCTTGAAGAGCAGGCAGAAAAACAAGGGGAGAAAACTGCTCTGATAGTTAATGAAAAAAAATATACTTTTTCTCAATTAAATCAAAGAGCAAATATTATAGCGGAAACGCTTAGAAAACAAGGTGTAGGAAGAAATAGAATAGTTGCTTTGGCAATGAAACGTTCGTTTGATTTGATGGCTGCAATCTTTGGCGTTCTTAAAGCTGGAGGCGGGTATTTGCCTTTAGATATAACTTATCCTCAAGACCGAATAACCTTTATGCTTGCAGATTGTGATGCTCAAATTTTGCTTGTGGACGAAAGTTTTCAAATTGATTTTAATGGAATAAAAATAAATGTTAATGAGATTACTGAGCAGAAAAATTGCGGAAATCCTGAACGCATTGATAAAGGTGAAGATGTTGCATATGTTGTCTATACTTCAGGTTCTACAGGATTGCCTAAAGGGTGTATGATACCTAGAGTTGCTTTATATAACCTTTATGAAAGTTCAAAAACAACAATTGATTATGACAGTGAACAAACGAGCGTTTCTGTTACTTCAGTGTCCTTTGATATTTTTATTATAGATGCTCTCTTTCCATTATTATTTGGATGTAAATTAATATTATGTGATGAAGAAGAGCTTAGGCAACCACGATTGCTTGCTGATTTAATAGACAGGCATGACATTAAATTTATTCAAACTACACCTACTCGTATGCGCATTTTCATGGATGATAAAAATTTCCGCAAATCAGCAGGTAAGCATATTCAAAAAATTGTTTTGGGTGGTGAAGAATTTCCTTTATCTCTGCTCAAAATTCTTAAAAAATATACTAAGGCGAAAATAATTAGTGGATACGGTCCTTCTGAAACGACTGTTTACTGTACATTTAAGGATCTATCCAATACATCGCATATTACTATTGGGCAGCCTATTGCAAACACAAGGATGTATATATTGGATAAATATAAAAGACCTGTGTCAATAGGTGTTCTTGGTGAAGCTTTTATTAGTGGAGCTTGTGTAGCTACAGGGTATATAAATAGAGATGATCTAAATAGTAATAAATTTACTCCTGATCCATTCTGGCCAGGACATGTAATGTATCAATCTGGAGATATTTGTGCATTTATGGAAAATGGAGAAATGGAAATTCGTGGAAGAGTGGATCATCAAGTTAAAATAAGAGGTTTGAGAATAGAATTAGGTGAAATTGAAGCTGCTCTAAGAAGTATATCAGGTGTGGATGAAGCTGTAATAAAGGTATGGGGAGAGGGAACAAAAAAATACCTTTGTGCATATTATCAGTGCAACAAGAAAATAGATCAGGATAGTATCAGAAACCACTTAAGAACAAAACTCCCTGCACATATGATTCCATCTTTCCTTGTTGAAATGGAAGAGTTACCAACGACTCTTAATGGCAAAATAAATCGCAAGAATCTCATTGAACCTCAGAATCAAACTACGATAATAAAAAAAGAAGAGACCGCAATGAATAAAACTGAAGCTCGAATGGCAGCAATATGGTCAAAAATTCTTAAAGTTGATCAAGTAGACTCTGAAGATAGTTTCTTTGCGTTAGGCGGAGATTCTCTGGGAGTCATAAAAATTCAAGCGGCAATTGCTCAATATGGCTGGACAATACGGACACAGGATTTTTATGATTATCAGACACTATCAGGAATATGCAATTGTATTAATAAGCAGAACAATAGCAAAATTAAAAAATCCAAAACAACAAAAATTGTATCCGTTCCTAAGGTAAATCATCTTGACAGTATAAAACTAAAAAACATATTTATTACAGGCGCTACAGGTTATTTGGGTGCTCATTTACTGGAGTCTTTGGTAGACATTCCAGGAGTAAAAATATTTTGTCTTGTAAGAGGAGAAAGTAACGAAACATGCGTGAAAAAATTACGGAAAATACTGAATTTCTATTTTGGTATTGAGGTAAGTTCGCATATATTTGGAAGAATTTCTGTAATAAAAGGTGATATAGGATCAAAAAATATGGGTATAGAAGATGATATTTTAGATAGGCTTCAAGATATCGATACGGTTATACACAGTGCAGCTTTGACTGACCATATTGGTCATTCAGCAGATTTTAGACGAGCTAATATTGACGGTACAAGAAATATTGTTGATTTTACTCAGAAAAAGCATGCTTCGCTATTATACATATCTACAGTTAGTGTTTCTGGAACTAGCTTTGTAAATGATCCTTGTAAGACTGGTGTTTTTACGGAAGAATGTTTTTATATAGGGCAGAACTATGAAGATAATGAATATGTAAAAAGCAAGTTTTTAGCAGAAGAAATTGTTTTAGAGAGTATTCAAAAAGGCTTAAATGCAAGAATTTTTCGCGTAGGTGTTTTAACTGGAGCTCTTAATGGTGGTTTTCAGATGAGACCTGATAAAAACGCTTTTGCAAATAGATTAAAATCTATTTGCAAAATAGGCTGTGTGCCTAAGAGTATGCTTTCTTCAATGCTAGAGATGACCCCTGTTGATAGTTGTGTGCAAGCAATACTAAACCTTACAAATCAAAATTCAAGTCAGATTGCATACCATGTATTCAATACAAATATGTTGTCACTTGAAGAAATTGTTACAATGCTTAGACAAAATGGATATACTATAAATATCGTTTCAGATGAAGCATTTCAGCAAACAATTGAGAAAACTAGCAGTCAAGGAGATTACGATATTCTAGCGGGGTTTACGGAGGATCTTTCGTCTTACAGTAGCAATGAAAATATATCGTTAGCAGCGGATATGACAACGAGACTTCTTGCAGGATCTGGCTTCCACTGGCCTGTAATTGATGCCACATATATGCGGAATTTTCTTAAATGTATAAATAATGACAGACCAACGGGGATGTGATATGGGAACAGCTTTTTTTATTACTTGCGTGACAAGTTTGGTTCTATTTGCAATGATGTTTTATATATTAAAGTCTAAGAATAAAGTGGCGATGCACTATACTTTTTTTGCCCTTGTTCTTACTGTGTTTATTTGGGCAGTGTCTGTAATATTTCAGGCTGTTTTTCGTGCAAATGAATATTATTTTATTTTATTTGAAAATATATCCTACTTTGGTTCTGCCCTCGTACCTGTTAGCTTGGTATTTTTTTCTAAGACCTATGCCAGCCCTGAAAGTCCTATATCAAAAAAACAATTTTTGCTTTGTGTAGTTCCGATGATTACTTTGATAATTATATTTACAAATCAGCATCACAGCCTTTTTTTTATAGAATACGGTATAGAGGGAGGGAATTTCGTTTTTGGCTGGTATTTCTATTTTCACGCAGCATACTCGTTTATTTGTTTACTATATGGTTTCGCTTCTCTAAGTTTATCTGCAATAAAGAATTCTGGAATCACATCTATTCAAGCTTTGTTAATTCTGATTGGTGCTGTGATTCCAACATTGATTAATATTCTTTATACCATAGGTTTTCCAGGATTAAATGTTTTTTCAACTCCAATTGCCTTTACTTTTACCTTAGCCATGTATTTGTTTGCTATGTTTCGCTTTAATTTACTGAGGGTTATGCCGATAGCACTACAAACTGTAATCAATCGTATTTCAGATAGCTTTATTGTGGTAGACAATAATTTTAGAATTATTGATTACAATAAAGCTTTTGTTGATAAATTTTCTTTTTCGGCGGATTTGAGAAAAGGAAATAGTTTTAACAATGTGCTTAGAAGCTGGGCATGTGTCGATTTAAGTTCGTCTGATTTGGGCAAACTGACAATTGAGGCTACTGAAACAAATAAAACTATCGTCAAAGACATCGCAATTGATTATAATGGAGATCGTCGATATTTTACCTTGGAAGTAACTCCTATAACACAGCAGAAAAATTGCGCGGCTGTTATACTGTTATTCAAGGACATAACACAACATGTCGTTAACATGAGGAAAATTCAAGAGAATCAAGCTATTTTACTTGAAAGAGAAAGGCTTGCCTCTCTTGGGCAGTTAATAGGAGGTATTGCTCATAATTTAAAAACTCCAATTATGTCTGTTGCGGGGGGAATAGACCAGTTAAAATATTTAGCTGATGAGTACGATTCCTCAATAGAGAATTCACAGGTTGATTTTAACGATCATCACGAAATTGCAGCAGAGATGCAGCAATGGTTAAGCAAAATGAAAAATCACCTTAGTTATATGTCAGATATAATATCAACTGTAAAAGAACAGGCTGCTCAGTTTAATACTACAGGTAAGTCATGGTTTGTTTTAGAAGATATGCTTAAAAGAGTTAAAATATTAATGCAGCATGAATTAATAAAGAATAACTGCATCCTAAAACAAGATATAAAGGTTGATATATACCAAAAAATAGATGGCGATATCAATAGCTTGGTACAAATTCTTGATAATATTATTGTAAATGCTATACATTCGTATAATGGTAAGGGAGGAGAAATTCTTTTAAGCATTACTAATCAAAACAATAACATGTTGATTACAATTTGTGATTTTGGAAAAGGTATTGATGATAAGATTAAGAATAAACTGTTCAAAGAGATGATCACTACCAAGGGCAAGCATGGCACAGGCCTGGGATTGTATATGTCCTACAGCACCATTAAAGGTGTTTTTAGAGGAGATATGTGGTTTGAATCTAGTGAACAGAAAGGAACTAAATTTCACATTAAACTTCCTTTGCCGGAAGGAATGGCTTCAGGAGAATAGTCGCTATGCGAATAAGTAAACTCAACAACCTTTCCCAGGAATATAAAATAATGATTATTGATGATGAACAAGGAATAATCGATAGTATAAAAGCTTTACTTAATAGGAATGGCTATGAGTGTGTTGGTTTTACTAATCCTTTGATAGGCCTTGAAGAATTGATGAATACTCATTATGATTTGCTGATATTAGATTATTTTATGCAACCTATTCATGGGGAAGCTGTAGTTGAACGTATACGTAAAAAAGATACTGAATTATATATATTACTGCTTACAGGATACAAGGATCTGGCTCCACCGATTAGCACGATTAAATCTTTGGATATACAGGCTTATTGTGAAAAAAGTGACAGGTTAGATCAATTACAGCTTTTGGTTGAATCAGGGATAAAATCTATAGCTCAGATGAGAATAATACAAAAATTCCGTGATGGTTTGCAAAGCATACTGGGATCTGTGCCTAAGATTTACCAGCTCCAGCCTATCGGTAGCATATTGGAAGAAATACTCGTACAGCTTTTACCTATGGTTAATAGCAAGGATGCATTTATTCTTGTCGATGATATTCCTGGCATAAGTGATTTGTATGCACAAAACTCTAAGAAAAGTATTTTCAAAGGAATAGGGAAATATAAGGTAGAAATTGAAGAGTTTACCGAGCTTTTAGGACCTGATTTGATGGAAGCTATAGGTTGTGCCCGTACAGAAATGAATGTAGTTCAGTTACCTGATGGTATAATTATTCCTCTAGGGAATTCAACCAATGCTGCTATTGGTATTATATATGTAAATAGCATAGATGCTGATGAAGGAATTAAGCTTTTGGAAATATATGCAAGACAAGCAGCATCTTCTATAAATAATGCTTTTCTACATTCTCTTGTTAATATTAAAAATGAAGAACTAAATAATACCTATGCACAACTTCGGGTTAGATATATGGATACGATTGAAGTTTTGCGTCTTACTGTAGATGCAAAAGATGAGTATACAAGAGGTCATTCTGACAGAGTTTCTTTTTATGCTACAAAAATCGGTGAAAAAATGTCTTTGCCATCGGAAGAAATTGAAAAACTCAGAATTGCCGGCGTTTTTCATGACATTGGCAAAATAGGAACCGCTGACGATATTTTGCTAAAAAAACAATCCCTTGATAAAACTGAGTTTGATCAGGTTAAGCAGCATCCTATTAAAGGAGCTATGATATTATCTGCGGTTTCAATGTTTCAGGATATTGTTCCGATAGTAAGACATCACCATGAATATTATGATGGTAAAGGCTACCCCGATGGTATCAAGGGTGAGGAAATCGAACTTAATGCACGCATTATTTCTGTCGTGGATGCATTTGATGCTATGATGAGTGATAGGCACTACAGAAAACATCTGTCTCTTGACAACACAAAGCAACAACTTATAAATGGTGCAGGCACTCAATTTGATCCTAAAGTTGTTGCTGCACTACTGGAAGCTCTTGAAACAGATCATGAATTTAAGCAAAAAGTAAGTGAGTTCAGTAATATTTGCAAAAATCTAGCTTGAAATCCGGGCAAATTAATTCAGACCTGAGCATTATCTATAGCCTTGCGCATTTCACCAATTAATTTAGTAACTGGTAGAATGCAATTTGAGCCATGTTCAGATATAAGCTTAACTATAGCGCTTCCCACGATGACACCATCAGCTATTTTCGAAACATCAGCTGCCTGCTCAGGTGTTGAAACTCCAAAACCTACTGCGCAAGGGGTTTTGGTCACCTCCCGAACTTGATTGATCATATGTTCTATATCTGATTCTATTTTGCCCCTTATGCCTGTTACTCCAAGTGAGGATACGCAATAAACGAAACCTTCAGCTTCTTGGGCTATCGTAGTAATACGGTTTTCCGATGTGGGGGCAATTAATGATATAAGGTCAATGCTATATTTGCTGCATGTAGAAGACAATTCTTCTTTTTCTTCAAAAGGCATGTCCGGCACAATAATACCATTTATTCCACATTCTGCACATTGCTTTATGAAATTCTCTTTGCCATAGACAAAAACAGGATTTATATATGTCATAAATAAAATAGGTATAGTAGTTTTGGTTCTGACACGTTTAACCATTGCAAATAACTTATCAGTGGTAAACCCTGCAGCTAGAGCCCTTTCATCTGCCTGTTGTATTATCGGGCCTTCTGCAACAGGATCAGAAAAAGGTATTCCTATTTCAATAAGATCAGCACCTGCCTTTGCAATCTCCGGTATTAATTTTTCTGTTGTTTCCAGATCCGGATCTCCGGCTGTAATAAAAGGTATAAATGCTTTTCTTAGTTTAAATGCTTCCTTTATTTTATTCATTTATTTTTCTCCCTCTATATCTTGCTATTGCGGCAACATCTTTGTCTCCTCTACCTGATAAAGTAATTACAATTGTCTGATTTTTGTTCATTTTTGGAGCAATTTTAATTGCGTGAGCAAGAGCATGCGAGCTTTCAATTGCAGGGATTATTCCTTCTGTTCGGGACAAATACTCAAATGCAAAAACTGCCTCGTCATCAGTTATAGCTACATATTCTGCTCTGCCTTTATCATAGAGCTCAGCATGTTCAGGTCCTATACCAGGATAGTCAAGTCCTGCTGAGATAGAGTAAACAGGCGCTATCTGACCATATTTATCCTGGCAAAAATAGGATTTCATTCCGTGAAAAATACCAACAGTACCATTAGTAATGGTAGCGGCATTTTCAGGAGTATCTACTCCATGGCCGGCTGCTTCACAACCTATAAGTCGAACATCTTTATCA
Organism: Ercella succinigenes; assembly: GCF_900002895.1. Taxonomy (NCBI): domain Bacteria; kingdom Bacillati; phylum Bacillota; class Clostridia; order Eubacteriales; family Oscillospiraceae; genus Ercella; species Ercella succinigenes. Next base: position 13,070 of record NZ_CDHP01000074.1, read on the forward strand.
TTAATAAATTCAAAAAAAGATCCGATAGCGTTACTTCCACCACCAACACAAGCAAGCACTGCATCAGGCAATGTACCAATCTCCTGAATGATTTGTTCTTTTATTTCTTTGCTTATTATTTTTTGAAAATCTCTGACAATGGTAGGGAAAGGGTGTGGACCCATAACCGAACCAAGAACATAATGAGTGTCGTCGATTCTTGAGACCCATTCTCTCATTGTTTCATTAACAGCATCTTTTAGTGTCATTGTTCCGCTGCAAACAGTATGTACTTTTGCTCCTAAAAGTTCCATTCTATATACATTAAGGGCTTGTCTTTCGGTATCTTCTTTTCCCATAAAAATTTCGCACTCAAGCCCCATAAGTGCTGCGGCTGTTGCTGTAGCTACACCGTGTTGACCTGCACCTGTTTCTGCAATAACTCTCTTTTTTTTCATTTTTTTTGCCAATAAGACCTGGCCGAGGACATTGTTTATTTTGTGAGAGCCGGTATGATTTAAATCTTCTCGTTTTAAGTATACTTTCGCTCCACCTAGGTCGTTTGTCATTTTTTCAGCAAAATATAAAAGAGAAGGTCTTCCTGCATATTTTTTCAATAATTCATCAAGTTCATTGATAAAATCAGGATTTGTTTTGTAGAATTCATAAGCTTTTTCCAACTCTATTACTGCTGTCATTAATGTTTCTGGTATATATTGGCCTCCGTATAAACCAAATCTTCCTCTAGACATTTTAATACCTCCGTAAGTGCACTAGCCTTTATAAAAGCAAGTGGTTAGTGCTTAATCAAAAATCTATAACAACAAAAAGACCTTTGCCCTAAAATAGGACAAAGGTCTAAAATTTCCTCTGCGGTACCACCTAAATTGATGCACTAGCATCCACTCTGCTACATACTATCATATGTATTTCCAGGATAACGGGCGGAAACCCCGTTGGGCATTACTCAGTATAAACCTTTCCTCCCACCTTTATGAGTCCATTCCATATAACTTCATATATCGCATTTACACCACCAGCGACTCTCTGTAATATGTAAAGTAATATGTACTCTTCTCAATCAGCAGTTTTAGTATTAAATTTTAAACAAGCTTAGCACATGTGTAAAATAAATTCAAGATACTAAATTTAGAATTTAGCTTTGGCTTTATGTTGATATAGAAAATATTAACGTCGTTTCTAAATTGTATAGTTAGTTTAAACAAAATTGAAAATAGTGATTGAATGAGGTTTGTAGTAATGATAAATTGTATTTGAATGCAATTTATCGAATAATAATTAATAAAATATAAATATTAAGAGGATATCTGAATGAAAAAAGCTGGATTGTCAAGAGCAATAACTCTAAGCTTGTTAGTCGCACTTGTTGTATTGGTTTTTTTCATTAGTAAAAATTTTAAAGCAGAAAATTATAGATTGCCTGCCGGTGAAACATATTCTGTTAATGACGGCTGGACTATTCAATATAGGGATCAGATTATTGAACAGGTTTCATTGCCACAAGATCTTAATCTTGATATAAATGAAGTTTATAAAGCAGAAACAGTTCTGCCCTACCTGCCGGATTCGGCAAATCATCTTTTGCTTAGATCATCTATGCAGAATATAAGAGTTTTCATTGACGATGCAGAAGTTTTTAAGCATGAAGATGTCGACGGTTTACACTCGATATCGCCACCTTTAAGTTTGTGGCTTTTGGTAGAGTTACCCGAAGGATTCCAGGGGAAAACCCTAACTCTTGAAATTTCCAGTCTTACATCATCTTTTTCAGGGGTTATTAACCCTGTGGAAATAGGAGCAAAAGATAAATTGCTTTCAAATATTGTTAGTCGCCAGATGATAGGTATGATTGTTTTTCTTTTGCTTTTTATCATTGGTGGAGTTATAATCGTTGCTTCATTTGCCATAAAGTTTTCGAAAGACAATCGTTTAATTTATCTCGGTTTATTGGCATGGTCATGCGGTTTGTGGATTTTAACAGAAGCACGTTTGCTACAATTTTTTACTGGTAACCGATTTTTATTAGCCGGTATGGGCTATATGATGGTACCTTTGATTACTATTTTCTTTGTGCTTTATATTAAAGAGGCAGTACTGATAGTAAATATAAATAAGCAGATTTTTAGAATAATAGCGGCATTTTGCTATTTGATGCTTATAGCTGCAATCTTACTTCAAATATCTGGAATAAGCTTTTTTATCAATACTTTTAAATATCTTTTATTTGCTGTAATAATCATATCCATTGTCGGTACAAGTATAATGATTAATGAAATGATTAGGCACCATAACGATAATGTCAAAAAAATATTAAAATATTTTGTAATTCTTTTGACCAGTGTTTTGATTGAGGTAATACTTTTCTTTTTTGAACAATTCAGTTTAACATCTTCTTATTTAAGAATAGGTATGCTTATATTTTTTAGTTTTCTCGTACTGGATTCCTATAAATATATAAGAGAATTGTTTAGTATGGAAAGAGAAAAGCAAATTCTTGAAGAATTGGCGTATAAGGATTTGCTTACGGGCGGTGCAAACAGAACTGCTTATGAAAGAGATCTGGAGCTGTTGATGAAAACAAATAAAGAAGTATCTTTCCGCCTTATCTTATTAGACTTAAACAGGTTAAAGCAAATAAATGATTTTTTTGGACATAACTTTGGAGATGAAGCAATAAAAAAAGTTTATGAGGCTGTCAAAATCATTTTTAATAATTATGGCATATGTTATAGAATAGGAGGAGACGAATTTGCGGTGTTGATGTCTGATTCTGAAAAAGAAATTTATATTACTTTGCTTGAGCGACTAAGAAAACAAATTACGCAAATTAATTCTAATCTGGAATACGATCTTGATATAGCTGTAGGTTCAGATGTTTATATTCGTGGCAAATGGGAAGATTATTCCAGATTTTATCAGCATGTCGATAAAAAAATGTACGCTGATAAGGCAAAACGAAAACGTACAGTTATGGTGTAACTTATAATCATAAATTAAAGATAATCTGTATCTAAAACTATGGTAAAAGGGCCGTCGTTGACTAAACTTACTTGCATAGATGCACCGAATTCTCCTGTTTCAACAACAGGTACCTCTTGTTTTGCTAAGGAAACAAAATATTCATACAGCTCATTGCCTTTTGCAGGATCGGCAGATTCTGTAAAACTAGGTCTGTTTCCTCTTTTGCAGTTGGCAAAAAGAGTAAATTGTGAAACAATCAACACACTGCCGTTTACTGAAGATAAATTTAAATTGGTTTTGCCATGATCATCTCTGAAAAGTCTAAGATTGAATATTTTGCGCCACAACTTCTCGGCTTGATCTTTGGAATCATTTATTCCCACTCCCAACAAGATCATGTAGCCATTGTTTATTTTATTTTCATATCTGTCTTCCACAGATACGGATGCTGTCTGTACACGCTGAATAACTGCCCGCATATTTCACCTCTTAGTTTTTTCTTTTGCTGTATGACTCAATATTATAATCTCTATCTGATCATAATACAAAATTCAATATTAGAATAGTTAATATAGTCTTTGATACATGTTTTAATATGCTGAATTATCATATTTGAACAATGTTTGGATAAAGTCCGTATACTTGGTGTAAATTGAGAAATAAAAAAGAGCCACGAGCTCGCTTTCGGTATAATAGGTTTTGCGAAACTAACAACTGAAAGGAATGAGATCATGGCTCAAGTACATCTTACACTGGAAGACGAAATTCTTAAAGACCTTATGCTTGGAAATCGGGAGAACGGGGTGGCGAAATTACTGGAAAAAGTATTTGATGCGGTGCTGCGAGGACAGGCCAG